>JBDTOH010000620.1:0-3497 GCA_039933355.1 Gemmatimonadota bacterium
GCGAGGGTGTTGGTCTTGCCGGTCCCGGCGCCGGCAATAATGAGGAGGGGGCCGGGGAGCTCGCGGGCGAGATCGGCACAGCCGTATTCGACGGCGCGGCGCTGGCTCGGGTTGAGCGTGTCGAGGTAGGCGTTCGGGTCGCTTTGGGCCACGTACCGAAACTATCCCGAAGCCGCCCCGGGGACAATTGGTTCAGCCAGGACTCATTGCGCTTCACTGTGGCGCATCGTACCCTCCCGCAGCAGGCCGCCGGAGTTGCCCCGGACTGGGGTGCCCTCCGACACTGCGCCGCAGCGTACCTCTAGATCACCGAACCCAAACGGAGCTCCCGCACATGGCTAAACCAGGCTAGGCAGTCATTTCGCCGGTGGCCGGGCTTTCGATCGCTGTCGAACCGATCCAGCCACCGCGCCGTACAGCAGCGACGCGGTCTCACTTGTGCGCGCAGCTGGTCGGACAAATCGACACTGACTTAGTCGACACGCAAACCGAGCCCGTCGGGCGCTCTCGGGCATCGACATCGCGAGAAAGCTCTGAATCACAGAAACCGGAATCGACTCATGAGACCGTACGTCATCTGCCACATGATCCCCTCCGTGGACGGCCGGATCAAAATGGAGCGCTGGGATCTGGCCAGCTTCGGTGTGTACGACCGGATTGCTTCGACGTTCCACGCCGACGCCTGGATGGCCGGCCGTGTGTCGATGGAGGTCTACGGCGCTCGGCAGAGACCGCCGCTCCGCCGCCCTTCAAACCCGATTCCCCGAGCCGACTTCGTAGCCCGCGTCGCCGACTCGTACGGCATCGCGGTCGATCCGTCCGGAAAGCTCAACTGGAAATCCGCCGATCTTCACGGCGATCACGCGATCACCGTACTCACGCAGACCGTGTCGGACGGGTACCTCGCGTTTCTCCGGTCGAAAGGAGTCTCGTACGTCTTCGGCGGAGAGAAGAAGCTCGATCTCGCTCGCGTGATGGAGAAGTTGCGAGAGCTGTTCGGCATCCGCCGCCTCCTGCTCGAAGGGGGTGGAGGCATCAACGGCTCGATGCTTCGCGCGGGCCTGATCAACGAGTTGAGCATTCTCGTTGCTCCGGTCGCGGATGGTGCGGTTGGAACGCCAACGCTCTTCGACGTCGACGATCCGCCGGCCCGAGCCACGAAGCTCAAGCTGCTGTCGACGAAGAAGCTGGCGAATGGAGTAGTGTGGCTGCGATACAAGGTGCGGTAGAGCGTCGGCTCCTGTCGATGGTGAATGCCCAGTCTCCGTGGAGGGCCCAGTTCCAGACCGATATCGACGGCAACGTCTCCGCGCTTATGATTCCCCTCGGGCCTCCCGTGAAGCCGATCGCAGTCGCCACGGTCAGGACCAGGTAGCCGTTCGATAGTCTTTTACGAGGAACCACTCGATGGCCGACACCGCCGCACCCGCTCTCAAGCCGATCGGATTGCTGGGATCCCTGTTGTACTTCGGAATCCCCTCCGCACTCTTCTCGGCGAGCATCCTCGGTCTCTTGCCCTGGATGATCCGCCACGGCTACAGCCAGGTCATCACGTTCTTCGTGACCTTCGGGCTCCCGCTCTCGGGTATGCTGGTCGCGGCGTTCGTGGCCTACCGTCTGGAGGGCCGCCCCTGGACCTGGCCGGCCTTCCGCGACCGGATGCGCCTTCGGAAGCCGACGCCGCGAGATTGGCTCTGGACGTTAGGCCTGGCGATCGTCGCGACGTTTGGCGGAATCCTCTGGGGACCGGTGGCGGGACTCTTCTCCGGGATCCACTTCTACACCGCGCCGCCCGAGTTCGTCACGGTGATGACAGGCCTAGGCGACGGTACTTTCGGCGGAATGGCCATGCACGGCCGCTGGGACATCTTCCTGATGATGGCCCTTTGCCTGCTCATCCTCAACATCGGCGGCGAGGAGCTCTGGTGGCGGGGCATTATCCTGCCGCGCCAGGAGCTGGCGTTCGGGAAGTGGGCGTGGCTGGTGAACGGGCTTCTCTGGGATCTCTTCCACTTCTTCTATCACACCAGCGGGTCGAGCGTCGTCGGATATATGCTCGCGACTATCCCGCTCGCGTTCGTAGCTCAGAAGACCCGGAACACCTGGCCCGGTATCATCGTGCATCTGCTTGGCAACCGGGCGGCGCTGCTCATGGTGTACTACGCCGTCACGCGATAGATTCGGCCGCTCAAGCCGACCGATCGAGGCGCACATGACGACGAATCGACCGAAGCTCGCGCTGGTGACCGGCACTTCTTCCGGCATCGGCGCCGAGGTGGCGTCGCAGTTGCTGGCGGCGGGGTGGGACGTGGTGGGCGTTGCCCGCCGCCCCGCTCGCCTGACGGATCCGCACTATCGGCATCTCCAGCTCGACCTCGCCGATCCGGTCGCACCGCTCACCGCCATCCCCGCCGCGGTGGACGGATTGCTGGGCGCGGAGGCTGTCCGCCGGGTCGCCCTGGTGAACAACGCCGCGGCCGCCGCCCTCGCAGGCCCTCTGGAACGGATCGAGCCCGCGGCGCTCCTCGCGGCCTACGCCGTCAATCTCGCCGCGCCGATCTGGCTGATGGGGTATATCAAGCGGTCCGTTAGGCCGGGCGTCCCCACCCGCATTGTGAACGTTTCCTCGGGCGCGGCCGTCAGCCCGTTACCGGGGCTGTCCGCCTACTCGAGCGCGAAGGCGGGGCTTCGCATGGCGGGGATGATCCTCGCCGCCGAGCTGGATACGCCGGCTGCGGGCGCTGCGACCAGTCCGGACATCAGCATCATGAGCTACGAGCCAGGCGTGGTGGAGACCGAGATGCAGGTGGCCATTAGGGCCGTTCCCGAGCGGGAGTTCCCCTGGGTGGGCGTGTTTCACCAATTCAAGGAGCAGGGACTGCTGGTGCCGCCGGCGGAGCCGGCCCGGGAGATCACCGCGTACCTGGAACGCGACGGCCACCCCAGGTTCCTCGAGCGGAGATACGGCTCGGCATGACCTCGGCCACTAGTGAGCGCTGCCCGGCTTATGCAGGAAGATGGGCGGCGGAAGCGGTGATTCGAGCAGCCGCTTCACTACGCTTGTCAGCCGAGCGAGGTGCAGGTCGAGGGGTGGAGTAAGCGCGTCGACCTGCTCCACCGGTGCGATGAGCGCGCCGAGGGCGGCGGGCGGTGCGACATCTTCGATCCGAAGCGCGAGCACCCGAACCGAGCGGCTGACGGCGTGCTCGACCTCTCTCGCGACAGTTGTCGAGCCATTTGCGTGCGACGAAAGCACGAGCACGAAGACGCGGGCGCTCTTGACGGCGGCGTCGATCGCCGCGCCGTAGGACTCTCCGGGATATATGTCACGCGGTGCGATCCAACAGCGGATCCCGCCGGTCTCGAGCCGATCGCACACCGCCCGAGCAACCGGCGTGTCCGGGTCGGCGTAGCAGATGAATACATCATGGGTCATAGGTCACTCCCAGCAGGGCGGTAGGCGGTAGACGGTAAGACGGTAGGACGGTAGGACGGTA
>JBDTOH010000621.1:0-3473 GCA_039933355.1 Gemmatimonadota bacterium
GCATGACGAACTGCGCAGTAAAAAACACTCCGATCCCGACCGATATCAGCGCAATCTGGCCGGCACGTATGCTCCGCGAGGTCATCGGCGAATCATCGGATCTCGTCAGGCGATTCGCAATGGCCGACCGTCTGACGTCTCCCCCGAAGGCGCCGCGGTGCAGTCGTCCTCGAATAGTTATTCCTAGCGCCCAGCCGACGCGCGTCCGCCCGGTCGGCAGCGAGTGCGTGTTGGGTGCCCGCCTCCACACACCTCGGATCGGCAACGTGGAATCCCGTTTCGCCGTCCACCAGCCGATTACCGGTGAAGTCGGTAAGCGCGAATCCGTTGGACATACAACGAGTCCGTCTCGCCCCCTAATATGTAGCCTGGCCCAATCTCGAGGATCTCCAATCTCGCTGGCACCGCCACGTGCCCCAGAAATCGGCCGTCGCGACCAAAGACCCCCCAGCGATTCGTGGTGTGTCCCGCTAACTCGAAGCGTCTCACCCACATGTTGCCGTCTCGGTCGACTTTCAGCGCCGAATAGGCCGGCACCGTCGCGGGCATTGGGTCGCCCGCGATCTTGACGAGTTCCCGCGCCTCCTTTTCCCGGCCAACCAATTCGGCCCTTTCGAAATCGCGGCGCCAAGCGCTGTTGAGAGTGAGGTCTTCGGATGGTCCGCGCGCGATGCGCAACAATACTCCAGCCCTGGAATAGGTATTCAGCTCCAGTCGTTCGGCGTAGCCAATCACGAGGTTCTGTCCATCCGAAGCCAGGAGCGTGGTGCGTCCGAGAGGATGAAGGATGCCATACACGCTGCGGTCCTTGGAGACGTTCATGTACGCCCAGAGGGGGATGTCCATGAGATCGTGGCGCGATTCACCCATGGAATCGCGGACCATGAGGTGCAGGCTGTCGAAGTAGATGGTGTTCCTCGGAGGCTCGCGGTCGCCTCCGAGATCGCGCTTGACCAACAGGCCGCTTCCTCCGAAGCATACCAGTGGCCACATGACATTATCCGGCACCTTGAACTCGTGGAGATACTTCAGGTCGACCGACCAGATGGAGATGCGTGACCCGGCGTCGACCCAGATTTCCTTCGTTCCGCATCGCGCGACGCCGTGAATCGAGCCAAATTCGGCCGGACCAGGACCACGTCGGCCTTTCGCTGCGAGAAACTGCCCAGTGGAGTCGAATTCCCGAAACTCTCGTGCGCCGCCATCCGCCACAACGATCGAGCCGTCATTCCGCCGGATCGCACCCTCAATGCGTGAAAAAAGGTAGGGGTCGTCGCCCTCGGCTTCCCCAATGGAAAGGAACGGCTCGGCTTCGACAGTCCATGCCGAGGTGCTGTCCCATGCCGGCGTACTCGTCTCCACGATCTCAACCCCAGCGCTATCATGGGTCCCAGGTGGAGAGGCGGGGGCCCGCTGCTGCTGACAAGCCGTGACGAGAACAACGCAGAGCAACCACCGCGCGTCGATCATCAGCTACTCCTCGGATCTCATTGAATCTTCACGGAGGCGGTGCACCGAACGCCAGAATTCAGTTGCGAAGCGGCCCACACGGGACTCGGGATTGAGCACGCCGCGTCGGCCGCTCCGTCAGCTGCAACGATTCGTCAGGCCGCTGGCGTCGCGGTGCCACTAATCCTCAATCAGGTCCGACCCGTGCTCCCGGAGCACAGCAAGGCGGTCAAGCATCCCGTTGATAATTTCCGGGCTATGCTCCTCCCAGTCGTCAACCTCGCTGATGATACGGAGAGGATGCCTGCTCCGGTACGACTTCGTCGGATTGCCCCGGAAGCGCTTGTTCGTGACGTTCGGATCGTCCTCAAACGGGCCCGTCGGTTCGACGATGTATACGTGGCCTCGCCCCTGCACCCCCGTCAACGCCGCGGCCATCTGCGCGGCCAAGCTGGCGACCGTAGTACTGAAATAGATGTGGTTGGAGATGCGTCCCTTCTGATAATTGGAGGCGAAGCCGGGCACCAGCAGACCGCCGGCCTCGAGCTCCGCAGCGGTCCCGTGGTAGAACGGGCCGACTACAGTATGGCAATTCTCGAAGGTTATGGCTATCCACGCCGTGTCGTCCTGCATGCAATTCTCCTGCTCCGTGCCCGCGGCGGATGACGAGTCAACGGTATTACGGAGTGCCTTGAAGCAGAGACATGGCGACTTCGAGCACGACGATCAGGCCGACGCAAAAAATAGCCGAGCCTGCAAATGCGGCCGGCGATGCCATCCGCCGCAGACGTTCCACCGTCAGCTTCTGAGCCAGTACCGGATCCGTCGACCATTGATCGAGTCTGGCCTTGGATCTGCGCGTCGTAAACGCTCCAAGTGCGACGCTGACGATCAAGGCGATGAGCAATCGTAGCTGGACGCTGTGCGTCATCCTCGCTCCAAAATCAGAGTTCCTGCCCGCCTGACGACTCGGCGCTTCTGCTGCGAGCGGCGGCGCGGCGCAGTCCTTCGCGAATAATCATACCTCGCGCCGCGCCGACACGCGCTCGCCCGGTCAGCAGCAAGCGCGTGCTAGGCCCCGCCAGATCGCGACCGACGAACACTGCTCCGCGATCGGCTCGCTTGGCTCATGTACGACCGTAGCACCGCGTTCATCCGCGTTTGGTAGCGCGGCCCGAGATTGCGGAACCACGAGAGGACGTCCTCGTCAACGCGGAGCGAGATCGCTTGCTTCGCCACCGGTAGCACGAGCTCGGCCTCTGCCCAGAAATCCGCAGGAAGATCGGCGAGCTCTGGTGGCGACGTCCGGGCAATCTCGCGATCCCGCACCACGCGGAGTTTCGCGAGGTTCGCTCGACCCCGGCGAGGAGACTCAGCCGGCTTTGAACTTGGCTTGGTACGTTTTGCGCTCATATCGATTGCTCCGACGTGCTGAAAAAATTCGGCGTTCCAGTGGGCCGCGATCATGCGAACGATCAGTATAGACCACCGTGAGCTCAATGCCCTGCACGACGCCGATCGCAATCACCCGCCGCTCTCCGTACGCCCGACGATCGTCCACCCGCTCGAGCGTCGGCCCGCCGAAGATGCCGGTGGCGAACTCGAAATCGAATCCGCGCAGACGGAAGTTCTCCTCGCTCTTGTCCGGGTCCCAGGAGAACCGCATAGCAGAATATATAAGTGTATATACAATAGGTCAAGAGTGCGGCGGCTCACCGCGAGAGATCAGATTCCAGCGGCGGCCTAACGACTGCAATTCAGCTGCGGCGCATCATCAAAGATGCGGCAGGCGAGCGCAGCGAGCCAGCCGCTTCCGAAATCAACCGCGCCGCCAGCTGCAATTGCTCGTCAGACCGTCAGCGCGAACAACTCCAGACGTTCACACGTGGGGCATCGAAAGGTGACCACAGGGAGCCGTTCTCGGCCGCGCACTTTGATCTTGCCGAAGATCCCCTTGTCAGCGGCGCCCTTGATCCACACGGGTTGTTCCGGCAGGCCCCCCGCGTGGTCAAGAATCAGGCCCG
>JBDTOH010000622.1:0-3473 GCA_039933355.1 Gemmatimonadota bacterium
GTCGCAGTTGGATTGGTATGGTCCTGATGCGCCGGCACCTCCACCTGACTGAACTGGCCCGCTCCGTTGTTCTTCGTGAGCCAATGCTGAGACCGGCCCGGCAGCACGTGGATCACCGCCGACACCACCGCCGGCGTCGTGGAGTCGCTGACATTGCCCGGATAGAGCGCCAGGAGCTTCCACGAGCCCGGCCCGGCGGGGATGTGCGGGTAGGCCGTGGTCGTGCTGGTGGCGAAGTACCCGGTGTTCGGCAGCCCGGGGCCGTCGAGCCGATATCGGATCGCCCCGGGCACCGCCTGCCACTGAAAATCGACCGCGCCCTGCCCTCGGTCATGGACCGTGAACCCCGACGGATTGATCAGCGGCGGCGACGTGAACTGAACGGCCGGCGCCTCGGCGGAGGTTCCGTTAGGGTAGTAGGCGATGATCGCATAGCGGTAGGTGAGCGCCGGATCGGGCACGATGTCCTGGAACTGGGTGCCGGTGAATCCGGCGGGCGTCCGCTCCACCGACACCGCCGAGCCCTGCCCGCGCCAGACGGCGTACCGCGCCACGTTAGGCATTGCGTTCCAGGTGAGCCGCGCCGTCGGCGGCGTGCCGGTCACCACGACGCCGGTCGGCGCCGGCCCCGGCACGGCCCCGAGCCGATTCCGAGGGGTCGTGGCCCCCGGCGCGAGCGTGAGCGGCGGGGCGTTGACCGCGGTGGCGGGCGCGCGCGCTGAGAGCGCCGGCTGCGTCGGACCCGCGTAGGTGAACGCCACCGGGGCCGCTGCGCCCAGCGTCCCGTCCGCGTAGACCGCGACGACCTGATAGAAGTAGGTCGTGCCCGCGCTCACCTTGGGATCCTCGAGCGTCACGAGATCGGTCGGCGGGGCGATGTCGGCCCCCGTGGCGAAGGCATCGAGCGCCCGTAAGACCCGATAGGTCACCCCCCGGTCCGGGAGAGCCGTCCACGAGACCACCGCCGATGCCGCTCCCGCCGTGACCGTCACCCCGGCCGGCCCGGGCAGTCCCCCCTTGGACGGCCGGGTTCGCTGGGCGGACGCCGCTGCCGGGCTCAGCGCGGCCGCGACCAGGGTCAGGCAGACGACGGCGACGATCTGCCGATGCCGCCTTCCTGCTACCGCGATTACGCCGCCGGCGAGGTGAATCAGCGCGTGGAGCATGAAGAGTTCTCCGATCGAGCGAGGAGCCTGCAAGGCGGTCCCAAGTGGAACCGGCTCCAAGATGAGCGGAGCCCGTCATCCCAAGCTCATTCCCGACTCATTCGCGTATCAGGTAGTGTAAGGCGGTGCGGCGGAAGGGATTAGGGACGGTGCCGGTCAACGACTTATTGCGCGGGAATCGTCGCGGTCGAAGCATCGAGCGTCGATTCAAGCTACGTCTGTTTCGCATTTGACAAACGGGATAGCGCCGGCGTGGCGTCGGCACCACCAGGCGGCTAGGCCGCGGTTTCAAGAAGATGGATGATCTCGCTGCTCGGCCGAACATCACCAAAGATCCGGTAGAACGTTGCCAGCGTAGCCTCATGCAGCCCATGCGCATGACCGGATAGTGCGTCTGACACCAAGATCACCTTGTACTCAAGTTCGCCGGCATCCCGTGCGGACGATTCACAGCAAATGTTCGTAACGGCACCGGCAATGAGCAGCGTGTCGATTCCCAGCGGGTCGAGTTGTTCCTTGAGATTGCACTTGCCCGGGAAAAAGGCACTCGCGCCGGACTTGATCGCCATCAGGTCGTCCAGTGCTTCATGGAGTTCATGCCAGAGCACGGTTCCGGCTCCGCCCGGCTGCCCATCCTTGAAATACTTAGCTGCCAGCTCGGTACCGAGGAGCACCGCAAAATGCCTCGGCATGACCGGCATGAGCGACTTCACCCACGCGACAGTCCTCCGACCCGCCGACCAGCGGCCGCCATTTCGTTCACACGCGGCACGACGCGCCGGCACTGATCGTTGGACCCCACGGTAGCGTCGTCGAGATCGATCACGACCAATGCCGTTCGCCTTGGCTCGATGCTTTCGAAGGCATGGGGCCGCCCGCGCCTGGCTACGACCTTCTTGACGATCTTCTCGGGAATCCCGCTTGGATGCTTCACAGGTTGTTGCACTCTCTGGTCTCCGGGCTTGCATTTCAGGCTCAACGGCGTTCGTTCAAGTCGGCCTAACGATTGGAGCTTAAGCCGCGAGGCCGGGCCGGAGACGCCACCCCGGCTACCACCGGCCGCCGGCCTCGTCGGGCTTCAAGCTCGGTTAGAGGCAACCTCATGGAGCGCCACTTCGCTCGCACAACCGGGCCCCCCTATCGCATCGATTCGAATGCTACTTTGTAATTGAAAATGAGCTGCTGACGGGAAGTGGTCAGTGGAAATCTCTTCAATCGCGACAGCGTCTCGTCCCGGATATTGGCAGGCACACGTGCGGACGTTAGAACGTCCTCCGCCGTAGCGACCACATCGTCTAGGGACACCGAATCCCTAAACGCCTGGAAACCAGCTTCGCGGCCTACGATCCCCTCGCTTCGTGCAGGTCCCGCTTGGCTGGAGTAATGGATTATCCGAGTGAAGTGTCGTCGAAAACCTTGTCGCTTCAGTTGCTGGGAAACCGCGTTGCCAACGGCAACGATCCGTGCGTTTGGAGTCGCGACGAGGTCTATCTCTTCGTCCAGCAATTTGTACCATCTTTCATACCGCTGCACTCTCGCGAGTACCGCACGACCCACAAGCATCGCTCCCTTTGAAAAATCCGTAATGTGGTATCGGTCCGCAGGTCCACAAAGATAGCGTCGAATACAAAAGTGAAGAATGGCTACCTCATCTGAGGGGAGGAAATTCCTGAATCCCGATTGTACTTTCGACCTTGCCTGGTCGGGCGTACGAGCCCACCGCCCCAGGGATGGCTCCATGCATATGAGCAGGAAATGGACGGGACCTTCTGGTTCAGGATTCGGCAGAAAAATGTCACCGTCGGCCTCCGCGAGTGCCTCCATCCGTTCTTCAAGCACCCGGTACGCGGCATGGAAGTTTCCGTCGGTGTTCATAGCGTGTGCCGCCTAACGAGTAAGGCTTAAGCCGCGGGCCGCGAAACGGACCGTCGCCTGCAAGCCCTGTTGGACGTCTAGGAGCTTCCAACTGGAGCGCGGAAGAGCAGACAGTAGCTGTGATCGTAGCCGTATCCATAGCGATCCCATGCAACGATGGTTTCCCCAAGGAATTGCAGCCTCGTGCGAAGTCTTCCGGCGAGGTCCCAAGCAAGCGTTGTGACGATGTCGTCCTTCTTGAGATTGGCGATCTCAATGACGAGGTGGCCGGACGGAAGTAGCCTGTGCGCAACGGCGAGGTAGATCTGGGCCAACTGGTCGAGGTAGCGCTCGTACCCCAGGCTGGGATGCGTGTAGCCGGTCAACGGGTCTTGGTGGTCGCCGTGACACATGAATGGCGGGGAGCTGAGGCAAAGCCGTGCCGGAGGCACC
>JBDTOH010000623.1:0-3468 GCA_039933355.1 Gemmatimonadota bacterium
GACCGCGCCCGCCACCTCGCGGAGCGCGAGCTCCCGGAGCGTCGCAAGGTTCTCCTCGGTGAAGAAGCTCTTGAGCGCGGTCTGCACCTTGTCGGGGGTGTAGATCTTGCCTTCGATCAAGCGCTGCCGGAGATCCTCGGCGGAGATGTCCAGGTTGACGACCTGATCGGCGAGCGTGATGACCCAGTCCGGAATCGTCTCGCGAACGGTCACACCCAGGGTGTTCTGAATGACGTCGTTGAGCGACTCGAGGTGCTGGACGTTGACGGCGGAGATGACGTTGATGCCCTCGTCGAGCAAGGCGACGACATCCTCCCAACGCTTGGCCCGAGCGGTCCCGGGCACGTTCGTGTGCGCGAGCTCATCGACGATGGCGATCTGCGGACGGCGGGCGACGACCGCGTCGGTATCCATCTCCTCGAGCACCACACCGCGATAGGTGATCCGGCGGCGCGGGACGATCTCGAGGTCGCCGAGCTGCGCTTCGGTCTCGATCCGGCCGTGGGTCTCGATGAACCCGACGACCACGTCGATGCCACGCTTGCGGAGGAGATGGGCTTCGGTGAGCATGCGGAAGGTCTTCCCCGTGCCCGCGGCAGAGCCGATGTAGAGCTTGAGCTTGCCCCGTTCCCGGGTTCGCACGAGCTCCGCGAACGACGTCTCGGCGGTCGTCGGCGGCGCTGGAGCGGGTTCTGACCGGATCGGTTCACTCATGGCGCTCGAGCCCCAACGGGTCGCGACGTGCGGATTCCGCCGCCTAGATCCCCCAGCCGCTTTCGCGCCTTCGGGATGCCGGCTTCCCCACGCCGGGACATCACCTAACGCCGGCGCAGCACGAACTGCCCGGTTCCCTCGTTCCCCGCCCTCCGGTACTCCGTCGCCCAGCGGCCCGCGATCGAATCGGTACCGAGCACGCCGGTCATCGTGATCGTCACTTTTCCGCCGGGTGCCAGCCGGAGATCGACCGAGTCGCCCCTTACCCTCCCGACCACCGCCGGAATCCCTTCGTTCGGCAGCGGCTCGTAGCCGAGCGGGGCAAAGGTACGGAAAGCGATATCGTAGGTCCCGAACAGCATCGGAGGCCCGCCAAAGCCAGGTGCGGAGTTGCCCTCCTCATTCAGCGTCAGGCTGATCATGCCCGCCGCGCGTTGCGGCATCGGATCGGAACCGGGGCGGTCCAACCGGAGCTCGACGGCCCAGAGCCCGACCATCCCCTGGACCCGCGGCTCGGCCAACGTTTGTTGCCAGGCGGAGCGATCACTTCCGCAGCCTAACAGAACGAGCCCCACGAGGGCGGAAGCGGCAACCCCGCGAACGGGCCGCGCGAAGCGGGCGAGGGTGAGTCTCCTCATAACGTCAACGCGAGCGACATCACGAAGAACGAGTCGTCGCGCCCATAGTCTCCGGCCCGGCGTTTGGGCCAGACCGGGGCGCTCGACCGGAACCCGCGGGCCTCGCTCCGCCAGAGCAGCCCCGGCGCCGGCGAGACGTCGACGCCGAGCGATGCGCCGTTAGTCTTGAACGGATCGGTCAGCCCGGTCTTCACGATGACCTGCTGCGGATCGGAGTATCGCTCGAGCCTTCCGACGATGCTGACATTCGGCCTCAGGCGGTACTTGGCAAAGACGGCGGCGCCATACCAGCCGGCCGTGCCACCGGTCGAGTCGCTCCGGCTCTGCGTGCCGACCGAGAACGTTCCGATCACCGACCACCGACTCGAGGGATTGAGCACCGTGATGAAGTCGTGATAGAACCGGAGCCGCGACGGCTCACCGTCGGCGGCGACGTTGCCGAGAAAGTCGTCGTAGGACAACGTCAGCGCCGGCGACGCGGTCCAATCGAGCCGGATTCCAACCGCCGGCGGGGTGTTGTACCGCGAGATGTTCTGCCATCCGTTGAGCATCAGGAGCTGCGCGGTCACCGCCGACGATGCCGACCACGTCAGCTTGACGCCGGCTTCGTAGTAGGGCGAGTAGTCAGCGATCAGCGACCTCGTATACGTGAGGTTGTCCCTCGAGATCCACGACTCGGACCCGATGTGCGAGAGGAAGATCCCACCGTCCACCCAGAGAGTACGCGCGAGCCGAACACCCACGTTGGCCTCCTGCACGAATTGGCTCACCGAAGGACCGCTGATGGCGCCAAGGCGCGGCTCCCCGGCGTAGTTGGACTGAACCGACGTACCGAACTGCAGGGCGAAGTGTCCCCGATATCGAGGCGCGACCAGCCTCGCCTCCGCGAACGCCAGGTTGACATTGAACTCCGCGTGGCGGGCCGGCTGTGTCGTGTACGCTCGATCGAAGTTCCCCGGCCGATTGGCGTCCCAGGCATAGTATCCGTCGATGAACGCCCCGAACGTGATCTTAGGCGTCGTATCCGCGGGAGCGCGTGCCGGCAGGGAGTCAGGCGTCTGGGCAGCGCCCACGCGCGCGACAAGGACCAGCAGTGCCGTGACTGCGACTACGCGCCGATACCAAGGAGTTGCCTGCATAGCCATTTACCGTGGGGTTGGGCGGGCGCCCGACACCGCCGGATGCGGAAGCAGGCTGTCGAGCGCGACGTTCAGCATCAGCACGTTCACCCGCGGCTCGCCGAGGGCGCCGAACTGGCGGTCTTCGATGTGCTGAGCGAGGATCGCGCGGACCGCATCGGGGCTTGCGCCTCGGGCCCTGGCCACTCGAGCGATCTGTAGCGCCGCATTGGCCGGCGAGATGTGCGGATCGAGCCCCGAGGCGGAGCTGGTCACCATGTCCGACGGGATTCTGCCGCGCTCGGCGCCGTCGTTCTTGACGACCTCAACGATCGCCCCAGCGATCAGCGTGTCGGCGAGCTTGAGGTCGGTCGGACCTTTGTTGGTGCCGCTCGAGGCGCCGGCGTCATAGCCGTTACCCGCCGCGGACGGCCGGGGATGGAAATACTCCGCCCTGGTGAACGGCTGCCCGATCAGCTCACTCCCTACGACCCGGCCGTTCACCGTGACGAGCGAGCCGTTCGCCTGGCGGGGGAACAGCGTCTGCGCGAGCGCCGTCAGGATTCCGGGATACACGAAGCCCGTGATGACGCAGAGCAGGAGCGTGAGCACGATGGCGGGGCGAAGTTGATGCTTGAGCACGTTACACCAGCCGGGTCAGCACGAGGAGAACGTCGATCAGCTTGATGCCGACGAACGGCACGATCAGCCCGCCGACGCCGTACACCCACAAGTTGCGGCGGAGGATCGCGGCCGCTCCGGCGGGACGATAGCGGACACCCCGGAGCGCCAGCGGAATCAGCGCGACGATGATGAGCGCATTGAAGATGACGCTGGCCAGGATCGCGGACGCGGGAGAATGGAGCCGCATAACGTTCAGCGCGTTGAGCGCCGGATAGGTCGTCACGAACATGGCGGGGATGATCGCGAAGTACTTGGCGACGTCGTTGGCGATCGAGAACGTGGTGAGCGACCCGCGGGTGATCAGCAGCTGCTTG
>JBDTOH010000624.1:0-3447 GCA_039933355.1 Gemmatimonadota bacterium
GGTCCCCGAGCGGCTCCGGGCGATGCTGTAGCTGACCGGCTGGTAGCGCTCGCTCCAGTCGTGGCTCGGGACGATGCTGTGCTCCTGCGGCGGCGACACCTGGACCGCGGCAAATCCGGCCGGCCCGAGCACCCTGACGCACTCGGACGCTATGTCGGTCCACTTCCAGTCGAACAGGTGCACGACGACGTCGCCGGCCGCCATGTGGCCGCTCGGGCGGTACGTCTCTGCGAGCGATGGCCGCCCGGGTGGGTCTGGAGTCGAGGGCGGCGGAGCGACGGGCGATCCGCCGCATGCTGCCGCGAGCCAGACCATCAGAAGAGGAATACGGGAAGGCCGGAGCCCCAAAGAAAAAAAGCAATGGGCTACGCACCGGAACGCCGGGGAGTGACCCATTGCCCTACCTACCGTCTTACCGCCTAACCTAGTACCCCGGATTCTGCTTGAGGTTTGCGTTTGCCGCGAGCTCGTTCGAAGGAATCGGGAACAAGTCCAGATACGCAGCGGTTGACGTCCCCGACTGCGTCCCGCCCTTCCAGGACCACAGGTACGTACCGCCGCTGAACTTCCCGAACCGGATCAAGTCGGTCCGCCGCTGCCCCTCCCAGAGGAACTCGCGCCCGCGCTCGTCGAGGATGAAATCCAGCGTGAGCTGGGCATCCGTGATGTCGCCGCTCGGACCCCCGAACGCCCGTTCGCGGAGCGCGTTCACATAGGTGAGCGCCTGCGCCCTGCTGCCACCGCCGCCGCGCAACACCGCCTCGGCATAGATCAGATAGGCGTCGGCGAGCCGGAACATCGGGTAGTCGGTGTCCGCGAAGCCGGGGTTCGACCCCGCCGCCCCGGTCGAGGTGCGATTCGAGAACTTGGGCGCCTTGATCCCATCGTCGAAGTTGCTGATGCTGTTGATCGCGATCCCGTTCCCCGTCGCTGCGAAGTAGGAAGTACGGCCGTCGCCCGCACTGAATCGGTTCACGGCCTCCGGCTTCATGCGGAGCCCGTACCAGCAGCCATCGACGCCGTAATCCGACGCGTTCATGCTGCCGCCGCAGGACGCGTGGATGAGGAAGTTCGTGCTGCCATACGTCTGCGTCTTCAGCCCATCCTCCGGCACCGAGAAGACGAGCTCGGGAGACGTGTGGTTGTCGGCCTGGAACATGTGCCGGTAGTTCGGATCGATGCTGTAGGGACCCGCGATGACGGCCTGCGCAGCGGTCAGCGCGCCGGCGTAGTTCGCAGTGCCGCTGTAGACCGCCGCGCCCAGGTACACGTGGGCAAGCAGCATGGATGCTGCCGGACCCGTCGCGCGGCCGTAGGTGTCCGCGCCCGGATGGGGCAGGTCACCCTGGATGGCGGTCAGCTCGCTGACGAGGTAGGCATAGATCTCGGCGCGGGTCGCCTGCTTCGGCGGCGTGGCGCCGAGCGCATCGGTCTCGGTGACGAGCGGAATGTTCCCGAACAGGTCGACCCCGTGCCAGTAGCTCAGCGCCCGAAGGAACCGGGCCTCGGCGCGGTACTGCGAGATGGTCGCCTTGAATGCCGCGCTGGTCTGGCCCCGCTCGGCCAGCTTGGCATCGGTAGTCTGGCGGAGGAACTCGTTCGCGATCCCGACCTGGAAGTAGATCCGGTAGTACATCGCGACGACGAACGGATTCGTCACCGCCCAGGTCTGCTGGATCAACCCGGAGAGGCCATCGTCGCCCCAGGCAATGACCGCGTCGTCGCTGGGAAGCTCCTGATGCTCCCAATACAGGCGGATATACTGAGAGAATCCGCCGTCGATGCCCTGGATGTCCGTCTGCCCGTCTCCGCCTTGCTGTCCTCCGACGGCCAGACCGGCGTATCCCTTTGCGAGGAACGCCCGGTATGAGTTGACATCGCTGAAGACGTTGGCCTCGGTGACGGTGCTCTTAGGCTCGACCGTTAGGTCGGTGCAGGCGACCGAGCCCACGCACAGGAGAGAAGCGGCGACGGCCAGCAACCGGCAAGTTCTGACGTACATAGGTCTGCTCCTTCTAGAATGATCCTGTGCCACTCGCTCAGAACCGGACATTCAAGCCTCCGGTAAACGTGCGCGAACGTGGATAGATGTTGTTGTCGATGCCGCCCAAGCCCGCCGTCGGATCGACGCCGCTGTATCCCGTGATGGTGAAGGCGTTCTGCACGGTGCCGAAGACGCGCACCGGCTGGCTCCGATACTTGAAGGAATATGCCAGCGTGATGTTGTCCATACGCAGGAAGGACGCCTTCTCCACGTAGTAGTCGGAGAAATACTGTGGCGTCTGGAAGCCGGTCGTCAGGACCGACGAGTGGAGGTTGTACGGTGAGCCCCGAGTGACTTCCGAATAAGTGCCCAGGTTGGACGCGACGTTGTTGTAGACGTAGTTCCCCAGGTACGACCGCAAGGTGAAGCTGAGGTCGAGGCCGCGGTATCCCAGATACGACGAGTGACCAAGCATCCACTTCGGCGCCGGATCGTGGAACGGCGTCCGGTCGTCCTGATTGATCTTCCCGTCCGCGTTTACGTCCTCGTACATGTCGAGGTCTTTGGTCGAGTAGATCGGCTTGCCGTCCGCCCCGAGCTTGTGATGATACACGTAGAAGGAGTTGATCGCCGAGCCGGGCTGGAATACCTGGATCAGCGTGCCAACGCCACCGGCGATGCCTCCGGTCAGGATTCTCTGCGCGTTGCCGGCGAATGGATTGATGCTCACCAGCTCGTTGGTGTTATGGGAGGCCGTGAAATCCATCGCCCAGCTGAAGCCCCGGTTGTGCGGCTCGATCAGACGGGTGCTGAGGGTCATCTCGACCCCCCGGTTCTTCATGCTGCCGATGTTCGTCGTGACGAAGTTCGACAGGTTGGTGCCGGCCGCGACGGGCACGGTGAAGATCAGGTCGTTGGTCTTCTTGCTGTACCAATCGATGGCGCCGCTCACCCGCTGGTTGAAGAGGCTGAAGTCGAGGCCGACGTCGTAGGCGTTGGTCTCCTCCCACTTGATGTTCGGATCGACGGCGCTCGGGCGAATCGTGGGGACGAAGGTGTTTCCGAACTGCTGCTGCGCCTGGTCGTTGCCGAGCAGGTAAGACGCGAACTGCTGGTAGTTCGCGAACGCCTGGTTGCCGGTCTTTGCCCACGAGGCCCGGAGCTTCAAATCCGAGATGGTACGGGAGCCCTTCAGGAAGTCCTCCTGGGAGATTCGCCAGCCCACCGACGCCGAGGGAAAGGTGCCCCATTGGTTGTTCGGCCCGAAGCGCGAGGAGCCGTCTCGGCGGACACTGCCCGCCAACAAGTACTTGTCGCTGATGTTGTAGTTAACCCGCCCGAAGACAGAGATCAGGCGGCTCTCCTGGATGTCCTGGAAGTTCACCGTCGACCGGGCCGACGTGACGCCGTTACCGCCGAGGAGGTCGGTGCTCAAGCCGTTCGCCTGGTAGTAGGGATACTCG
>JBDTOH010000625.1:0-3441 GCA_039933355.1 Gemmatimonadota bacterium
CTCACATTCATCGTGGGCGTCTATGGGATGAACTTCAAGTTCATGCCCGAGCTCAACCACCGCTACGGCTATCCGGCCGTGCTCCTGCTCATGGTGGTGGTCTGCCTGGTGATCGCCCTCTGGTTTAAACGCCGCGGCTGGCTCAGGCGGCCGGAAGTCTAGGTCCCCTAGGGCCAGCGGGCCGCCTCGAGGACGATGGGTCGGACGGATTTGACGGATGTGGCAAATGCATCTGATCGCTTCGGTGCGCCGGTTGGATCGAAACAACAAAAGCCAAGACGACGGAGGAAAGAAAGAACGCAACGAACGGAATAAAGGAAAGCCAAAGACAAAGGTCCCGCCCGAGCGCCCGCCCTCAAGCTCCTCCGTCCTCGACCGATACATACAGTCACTAGTTCCACTCGATCCCACCTGGGAAGCGACGACGATCACCGCCGACTCGATACGGCGCCCGACGATGGGGCTGAAACCGATCCTGGTCCGACTGCTTCTCGGCACACTGCTCTTGGTCGAGCTTGCGCCGGCGCTAACGGCGCAGCAGCGCCCCATACGGTTTACCCGCTACGCGCTCGAAGACGGCCTCAGCCAGAGCGGCGTCAACGATGTCGCTCAGGACCGCCAGGGCTTCCTCTGGATCGCCACAGAGGAAGGCCTGAACCGGTTCGACGGCTACCATTTTCGCGTCTACCAGACCGAGCCCGGCGACTCGTTCGCGCTTGCGGACGCATTCATCACCTCGATCTCGGTCTCTCGCGTCAGCTCGATGATCTGGCTCGGCACCTATACCCGCGGCGTCGAACGCTTCGATCCTGCCACCGAGACGACCACCCACTTCCAGAGCGATCCGGCCCGCCCTAACAGCCTCACCGGCAACGCGATCACGCAGGTCTATGCCGACCGCCACGGCCGGGTCTGGGTCGCCGGGCCGCACGGTCTCGATCGGATCGACGAAGCCACCGGCCGGGTCGAGCACGTGCGGGGTGATTCCGGCGCCGTGACGGTCTCCTGGAGCGGGGGCGTGGCCAAGGTGCTCGAGTCCCGCGACGGCACGATGTGGATCGGCGCGGTCGACGGCAGCCTCCGGCGCCTCGATCCCGCCACCGGCAAGACCACCACCGTGTCGCTTCCCGTCGGGCCGGGCAGGAACGTTAGGCATCCCGCGATCTCGGCCCTGTTGGAGGAGCCCTCCGGCACCCTCTGGGTCGGCACCGCGGCGGGACTCTATCGCCTCGCCCCCGACGGGACGGTGGCCACGTATCGCCACGACCCCGCCGATCGGTCGAGCCTGCTGGGGGAGACCGTCGCCGCGCTCCTGCACGACCGGGAAGGGAAACTCTGGGTGGCGACCGACCAGGGCTTGGCGGTCCTCGACGTCCCCTCCAACCAGTTTCGCCGGCTTGCCCACGACCCCACCGACCCCACGTCAATCTCGGTCGATCAGGTCACGTCGCTCTTGCAAGACCGTGCGGGCGTTATCTGGGCGGGGACCGCTTCGGCCGGCATCAACAAGGCGACTCCTGCTAAGGTCGCGCTCTTTCAGAGTCGCCCGGGCGACCCCAACGGGCTTTCCCGCAGCGTCATCTGGGCCATCAGCCAGGACAGGAGCGGGGCGTATTGGTTCGCCACCAACGGCGGCGGGGTCGACCGGTACGATCCCGCGACCAATCGGTTCAGCAACTTCCGCCACCGCGCCGGCGATCCAAACAGTCTCAGCGACGATCGCGTCGCTGCCCTTCTCACGGACCGCCAAGGCCGCCTCTGGGTCGGCGGCCTCGTCGCCGGCGTGGACCGCCTCGACGTGGGCCGTCGCCGGTTCAACCACTACCGGCCCGACCCGTCGGATCCGCGTGCTGTGGGCGCTGGGCGCATCTGGGCGATGCTCGAGGATAGTCACGGTGCCATCTGGGTGGCTTCCGACGGTGGGGTGAGCCGCTATGACGAGGCCGGCAACGCCTGGATCAACTACGTCCCGGTTCCCGGCGACTCCACCAGCCTGACTGCGGGCCCCGCCGGTTCACTCTACGAGGACCGAGCCGGAAATATCTGGGTCGGCTCCGCCGCCGGCGGTGGGCTCAACCGCCTCAATCCGAACACCGGCCGCTTCACTCGATACGTGCCGAACCCGAGCGATCCGGCAAGCGCACCGGAGAGCCCGATCAGCTCCATCATCCAGGACAACAGCGGCACCTTCTGGCTCTCCGCGTACGGGGTCGGCATCGTCAGGTTCGACGAGACGACCGGTCGCTTCCGCACGTACGGTAAGCGCGACGGCCTCCCTAACGTCGATGTCTACGGCTTCGCGATCGATCGCGCCGGCTTCCTCTGGACCGGCACGAACGCGGGCCTGGTCCGGTTCAACCCGACGGCCGGGGACGTCCAGACGTTCCGCTTCGGCGACGGTCTCCAGAGCGACGAGTTCAACTGGGGGGCGCGCTTCGCCGACCGCGATGGCCACCTTCTCTTCGGCGGCATCGGTGGTGTGAGCATGTTCTTTCCCGACTCGCTCCGAACCGACTCGTCGTCGCCGGCCGTGGTGATCACCGACCTGCGGCTCTTCAACCGGCCGGTCCTGCTCGAGCGCAAGGCTCCGGGCTCGCCGCTCGCTCGCGTTGTCGCGGCAATCGACCAGATCACGCTCTCCCACGAAGACTACGTCTTCTCGCTCGAGTTCTCGGCCCTCGACTTCAGGAATCCCAAGGCAAATCGCTACGCGTACCGGCTCGAGGGATTCGATCGCGACTGGGTCCCTGCAACGTCCGACATGCGCTTCGCCACCTACACGAATGTGAGTCCCGGCAGCTATGTCTTCCGGGTGAAGGCCGCGAATGCCGACGGGATCTGGAACGAGTCCGGCACGGCCATGACCATCGTGATCACGCCGCCGTTCTGGCGCACCTGGTGGTTCTATCTGCTCTGCGCGATCGCCTTCGTCGGCTCGATCCTCGGGTTCATCGGATACCGCACCCGCGCGTTCACCACCCGCCGCCTCGAGCTCGAAGACGCGGTCGAGCGCCGGACGATCGAGCTCAAAGCGGCCCGGGAGCGCGCCCTCGTGGCGGGACAGGCCAAGAGCGAGTTCCTGGCGAACATGAGTCACGAGATCCGCACGCCCATCAACGGTGTGATCGGATTCTCGGAGCTGTTGGGCGACACCAGCCTGACCGGCGAGCAGCAGGAATTCGTGTCGGTCATCCAGTCGAGCAGCGAGTCATCAACGACATCCTCGACTTCTCGAAGATCGAAGCCGGCCGGATCGACCTTGAATCGGAGCCGATGTCGATCCGCCAGTGCATCGAGGAGGCCCTCGCTCTCCTCTCGACCAAAGCCGGCGACGCCGGGCTCGAGCTCATGGGGAGCGTAGACAGCGACGTGCCTCCGTCCGTCCTCGGCGACGGCATGCGACTCCGCCAGATCCTCGTCAACCTGATCGGCAACGCCGTC
>JBDTOH010000626.1:0-3437 GCA_039933355.1 Gemmatimonadota bacterium
GCCACGGGAGCGACGTATCCTTCGGTGCCCTGGGCGGCCGAGCGGCTGTCGTGATGCCCCCTGACGATCCCGCTCTCTTAGGAGCTCTCAACCGGACGCTCGAACGGATCGCCGCCGACTGGACCTTCGGTGATCCGGTGGCCGGGACCACCGTGCTCGACAGCTCGTCCTGGGCCGGGCCGGAGCGGGTGCTTCGCCGGCATGCGCTTCGCTACCGCGGCACCGGGCCGCCGCGGGGTGTCCTTGCGACGGCGGGCGGTACGCCCTGGATGGTCCGCTCCGGGAACGTCGTCCTGCTCGCGAGCCGGCTCGAGCCCACCTGGACTACCCTCCCGATCGCAGCCGGGTTCGTTCCGTTCATCGACGCCCTCGTCAATCGCGCGGCGCGCGATGAGATCGTCTTGCTCGAAGCCGCTCCGGGTGATCGAGTCCTGCTGCCGGACCGGGCGACTGCGGTTGCGGCCGGGAGCCGGCGGTGGACGGTCGAAGGCGGCGCCGGGTTCCGCCCGCTCGACGCCGGGATCCACTATATCCTCGCCGATCGCGATACGGTGGGCGCGCTCAGCGTCAATCCCGATCCCCGCGAATCCGACCTCACTCGCGCGACCGACGCCCAGGTCAGCGCCCTGTGGCCCGGCGCCCGCCTCGCCGGGTTCGAGGACGCCGGAGCCGCGGCATTCCGGACCGGAGCCCGAAGCGATCTGCGCGGTCCCTTGCTGTGGGCCGCGTTCGCGCTCGGCTTGCTCGAGGTGGGCCTCGCCAGCGCGCGCCGCGTCACCCGCTGATGTTACCCACGGTTCTCGACGGGTTTGGCCGTACCAGATTCGCAACCGCGCTGCTCGACGGTCTTCCGGAACCAGGTCATGCCCTGAGGCTCGGTGGGCTCCCCGGGTCGAGTGCCGCCGTCATGATCGCGTGGCTCGCGCGGGAGCGCCCCAACGAGCTTCTCGTCGTGATGGCGCCGACCCCCGCCGAGGCCGAGCGGTGGCTCGCCGACCTCGGCCACCTGACCAGTCTGCCGGCGGCCCTCTATCCCCAGCGGGAAGCGTTAGGCGAGGAGGAGCCGCACCTCGAGATCGCCGGCGAGCGAACTGAGACGCTGGCGGCCTTGGTGTCCGGTGAGCTCCGGCTCTTGGTCACGACCGCCCGCGCGATGGCCGAAAAGACCGCGATTCCCGAGGCGCTGAGCGCGCTCCGGCTCGGTCTGACGGTCGGCACAGATGAGCGGTTGGTCGGCGTGGTCGAGCGGCTCAATGCGATGGGCTACGCCAAGGTCCCTACGGTGACCGAAGTCGCCCAGTACAGCGTCCGCGGTGGGATCGTCGATCTCTACGGCTTCGGGATGGCGCAGCCGGTCCGGTGCGAGTGGTGGGGCGATACGCTGGTGTCACTCCGCTCGTTCGACCTCACGACTCAGCGGAGCGGCGAGGAGTTCAAGTCGGTCACCGCCCTCCCGGTGCGAGTCGACCGGAGCACAATCGAGCTCGGCGCCGGCCCGAGCGTGCGCCGTCCGCTGCTCGATCTCTTGCCCGCCGGATCCCTCCTGATCGAAGAATCGGCCACCGCGAACCTCGAAGAAGTGAGCCGTGCCTGGCGCGAGGCCGCCCACCATCTCGATGTGGCCCGCCGGCTCGGTGAGGATGTCCCGACCCGCGACGCCCTGTTCGTGGAGCCCGAGGTTTGGCGCAGTCTAGTCGAGCCGTTCCGCCGGCTGAGCGTCCGGGATGACGTGGTGGATCTCCAGGCCGGCTTTCTCCCGCCCGAGAAGATCGACCGCGACATCCGCCGGCTCCGCACCCTGCTCGATTCCGACCCACCGGCCCTCGTCCTCTGCGATAACGAGGGTCAGCTCGAGCGGCTGACCGAGCTGCTCGACGACCCGGGCGGCCGCCCGACCCGGGCGTCGCTGGCGGTGGGCGCGCTCGACGGTGGCTTCGTCATGCCGACGCTGCGAGTCCTCACCGACCACGAGATCTTCCGCCGAGCCCGACGCCTTCGTCGGCCGCGCCGCTATCGACAGGCCGCACCCACGCTCGCGACCGGGACGCTCGCCAAGGGCGACTACGTCGTGCACCTCGATCACGGCATCGGCATCTATCGCGGGATCGACACGATCTCGGTGGAGGGCGGAGTCATTGAGGTCGCCGTGATCGAGTACGAGGGCGGCGACCGGCTTCACGTCCCGCTCTACCGGCTCGATCAGATCGAGCGGTACCGCTCCGCGAGCGACTCGGCCGATGAGACGCCACCCAAGCTCCACCGGCTCGGAAACCCGAGCTGGAAGAAGATCCGGGAAAAGACCCAGCAGGCGATCCATCAGATGGCGGCCGAGCTGCTCGACCTCTACGCCCGGCGGCAGATCAGCGCGGGCTTTGCGTGCCCGCCCGACACACGGTGGCAGCGGGAGCTGGAGTCGAGCTTCCTCTATGAGGACACGCCCGATCAGCGGAAGGCGACCGACGACGTCAAGCGCGACATGGAGCGACCGACGCCGATGGACCGGCTGCTCGTGGGCGACGTGGGGTATGGGAAGACGGAGATCGCGGTTCGCGCGGCGTTCAAAGCGGTCCAGGGCGGCAAGCAGGTCGCGATGCTCGTCCCGACCACGATCCTGGCCGAGCAGCATGGACGAACGTTCAGCGAGCGGCTCGCCGATTTCCCGGTTCGGATCGAGGTGCTCTCACGTTTCAGGACCGTGAAGGAGCAGAAGGCGGCGCTCGCCGACCTCGCTGCCGGTTCGATCGACATCGTGATCGGAACCCATCGGCTTCTCTCCAAGGATGTCGCGTTCAAGGATCTCGGTCTCTTGATCGTCGACGAGGAGCACCGGTTCGGCGTCAAGCACAAGGAGCGGCTCAAGGAGCTCCGGCTCTCGGTCCACATCCTCACGCTCACTGCGACCCCGATTCCGCGCACGCTCCACATGTCGCTCGCGGGGCTCCGCGACCTCACGCTGATCGAGACGGCGCCGCGGGACCGCTCGCCGATCCTGACGTTTGTCGAACCGTGGGATGACGGGCTGCTGGAGGAGGCGTTCGCGAGGGAGCTCGACCGGGGTGGTCAGGTCTTCATGGTCCACAACCGGATCGAGACGATCGACACGATCGCGGCTCGGGTTCGGTCTCTCGCGCCCAGGGCGCGAGTTGCGGTCGGGCACGGGCAGACGCCGGGCGAGGAGCTCGAAGCGGTCATGCGGCGCTTCGTGACCGGCGACGTCGATATCCTCGTCTCGACCATGATCGTCGAGTCCGGGCTCGACGTGCCCAACGCCAACACCATGGTGGTGCACGACGCCCACCGGTTCGGGCTGGCCCAGCTGTATCAGCTCCGCGGGCGGGTCGGGCGGAGCCATCGCCGGGCCTATTGCTACCTTCTCACACCCGACCTGATCGACCTCGAGGCAGAAGAGCGGCTTCGGGTTCTGGAGCATCATACGG
>JBDTOH010000627.1:0-3426 GCA_039933355.1 Gemmatimonadota bacterium
AGCCGGGTCACGCGCCCAAGACGATCGACGTCGCCGCGCGCCTCCGGGCGTTGTGGGTATCTTAACGACGGGAGAGAAGCACGACGGTTCCGATCCATCGGGTGCTTTGCCTCCGAGGTAGTGTTACTCGCCGGGTCCGAGCCTCGCCGAGATTCCTCGCTCCGCTCGGGATGACCTTGCCGGCATGATCTTCACGATCGGGCACTCCACGCGGACGGTCGCCGAGCTGGTCGCGCTGCTCCGGCAGGCGGACGTCGACCTCCTCGTGGACGTGCGCGCGATCCCTCGCTCGCGCGCGATGCCGCAGTTCAATGCGGACGTCCTGCCGGCCTCACTCGCCGCAGATGGGATCGGCTACCGTCACGTTCCAGCTCTCGGCGGCCGGCGTCACCATCGCAAAGGAGCCCCGTTGTCGGCGAACCCGCTGTGGCGGGTGACCGCGTTCCGTAACTATGCGGACTACGCCGAGACGGATGAGTTCCGCGCCGGCCTCGCTGAGCTGCTCGGACTTGCGCGCGAGCATCGCGCCGCGATCATGTGCGCCGAAGCCGTGTGGTGGCGGTGCCATCGCCGGATCATCGCGGACTACCTGTTGGCCCGCGGCCTTCCGGTCGAGCACATCATGGGACTTGGCAAAGCAACGCCGGCGGTGCTGACCCCGGGCGCGATCGTGCTGCCGGATGGGACCGTGCGCTATCCGGCACCGGATCAAGGCTGAGGGACGGGAAACGGGGACCGGGGAGTACGGATCAAGGAAACGCCGCGATTTCCCACGCGGCGCGGAATTCGATACACTTCAGGACCTCTCGCAAGACTACCGGCCCATGATTTCGTTCTCGAGACCGCTGGCTATTGCCCTGGCCGCCTTCGTCGCCCAGGCTCAAGCCCAGGTCAGCACGACCGACACTCGCCTGCTCTCCCAGCCCGCAGTCAGCGCCACCCAGATCGCCTTCGCCTACGCCGGCGACCTCTGGACCGCGCGGCTCGACGGCACCGACGTCCGCCGGCTCACCACCGCCGACGGCGACGAGACCAACCCCGTCTTCTCGCCCGACGGCAAGTGGATCGCGTTCTCGGGCAACTACGACGGCAACCGCGACGTCTACCTGGTCTCCGCGTCCGGCGGTGAGCCGCGCCGGCTGACCTGGCATCCCGCGGCCGACATCCCGCAGGCGTTCACGCCCGACGGCAAGCGGATTCTGTTCACGTCGGGCCGCGCCGACTTCTCCGGCCGATACAGCCAGTTCTGGTCGGTGCCGGTGGAGGGCGGGCCCGAGACGCGGCTTCCGATTCCTAACGCCGCTCAGGGCACCTACTCGCCCGACGGGCGCTCCCTGGCCTACAACCCGATCGGCCGGGCGTTCGAGCAGTGGAAAGGCTACCGGGGCGGGCAGGTGTCGCAGCTCTGGCTGATCGACACCTCGACCTGGGAGATCGAGAAGATCCCCCAGCCGCCCGGCCGGTCCAACGACGTGGATCCGATGTGGGTCGAGCCTAACGTCATCTGGTTCCGGTCCGACCGCGACGGCGAGTTCAACCTGTATCGGTACGACCGCGGCACCAAGCAGGTCACCCAGATGACGAAGCACACCGACTTCCCGGTGCTCAACGCCTCCGCCGGCGCGGGGAAGATCATCTACGAGCAGGCCGGCTGGCTCCATCTGCTCGACGCAGTTTCGGGGAACGCGACCGGTCGCCGCCTGACGATCGGCGTTGCGGCGGACCTCCGGGAGACTCGAGCGCGCTGGGTGAAAGGCGCCGATTTCATCCGGAACGCGGACATCTCGCCGACCGGTGCCAGGATCGTGATCGAGACCCGAGGCGAGATCGTCACGGTGCCGGTCGAAAAGGGCGATCCGCGGAACCTCACCAACACGACCGGCGCCAACGAGCGCTCGCCGGCCTGGTCGCCCGACGGGAGCCAAATCGCGTTCGTCTCGGACCAGGGCGGCGAATACAAGCTCCACCTCGCCCCGCAGGACGGGAAAGGCGCCCACCGGATCATCGATCTCCCCGGAGCCGGATTCTACTTCGGGCTCGAGTGGTCGCCGGACGGGAAGCGCATCGCGTATATCGACAACTCGCAATCGATCTTCGTGCTCGATCTCGCGACGGGGAAGAGCAGCAAAGTGGGCGGCAACCACGTCTACTCGCCGCAAGTCGGGATCTCGTACAACTGGTCGCCGGATTCCAAATGGCTCGCCTACGTCGTGGACGATCAACCGCTGGTCCGCTCGCTCAAGCTCTACGACGCCGTGAACGGCCGCTCCACGCCGGTGACCGACGGCTTGAGCGAGGTCGGGCAGCCGGTGTTCGACAAGAACGGGCAGTACCTCTACCTCCTCGCCTCGACCGACGCCGGCCCCTCGCTCGATTGGTTCTCCCAGAGCACCCAAGGGCTTCGGCGCACGCGGACGATCTACGCAATCGCGCTGAGCAAGGACGCACCCAATCCGTTCACGCCCGAGAGCGACGAGGAGAAGGTCGCGGCGGCGGCCGCGGCGGCGGACACGACGAAGAAGGCCGCCCCGGCCCCCGCGCCTGCTCCCGTCCCTGCCCCGAAGACCACTGCCGTGGACTTCGACCGGATCGGGGACCGAGTCGTCGCGTTCCCGATTCCCCCGGCCGAGATCGAGCAACTGGCTGTGGGGGAAGCAAACCAGGTCTACTATCTCCGGATCGCCGACGGTAAGGGCACCGTTAGGCGGTACGATATCGCCAAGCGAAAAGACGACCTCGTGCTCGCCGAGGCGGCCGGGTTTGCGCTCACGAACGACGGGAAGAAGCTGCTGTACCGCCAGGGGCCGGCTTGGTACGTCACCGCCGCCGCGGCGCCCAAACCCGGCGAGGGACGGATCAACCTGGCCACCGTGGACCTCCGGATCGACCCCAGGACCGAGTGGGCGCAGGAGTTCGACGAGGCCTGGCGCATTCAGCGCGACTACTTCTACGCCACCAACTATCACGGGACCGATTGGCCGGCTCAGCGCGCCAAATACGGAGCGCTCATCGCCTCGGCGGCGTCGCGTGGGGACGTGGACCGAATCATCCAGCAGTTGTTGAGCGAGCTTCGGGTCAGGCACAGCTTCACGGGCCTGGGCCCGCGGATGGCGCCGGCGGCCTTGGTCGGCGGAGGTCTGTTAGGCGCGGACTACGAGGTCGCCAACGGACGGTATCGGTTCGCGAAGGTGTACGGCGGGCTCAACTGGAACCCGGGCCTCCGCTCGCCGCTCAGCGAGCCCGGCGTCGATGTCCGGGCGGGCGACTATCTCCTCGCGGTCGGCGGCATCGACCTCAAGCCACCGACTAACGTGCACGAGCTGTTCGAGAACACGGTCGGTAAGTCGATCGAGATCACGGTCGGGCCGAATCCGACGGGGGCCGGATCCCGCACGGTGAAAGTGGTGCCGATCGGGAACGAGGGCG
>JBDTOH010000628.1:0-3421 GCA_039933355.1 Gemmatimonadota bacterium
GAAGCAGAACCGAGAGCGCGGTTTGGAGCAGGAGCAAACTCGATTGCATTGGCGCCCGCCGCCGAGACAGGGCCTTTGCACCGCTCTTCAGCTCTTCGGCCAAGCGAACCCGCTCGGGTGGGACGGCCGCGATGACGCCGGTCGCCAGAGCGACTGCCAACACACCGATTGCCGTGGCGCCAAACACGCGCCAATCGAGCAGCGTATCGCCCCAGTCGATCTTGGGAAACATCAGCGTCCGGATCGGTGCCCCGATCCAATAACCGACGACCATGGCAACGCCGCCACCAAGCACGGCGAACAGGCCACTCTCCACCACGAGCTGGCCGGCGTAACGCGCCTGGCTCATGCCGAGTGCGCGGCGGACCGTGGTCTCGCGGCGGCGCCTGAGGGCGCGGAGCCCGAGGAGGGTGGCGACATTCGCGGCGGCGATGACCAGTACAATGACGGCGAGGCCGGCGAGCCAGGCGGCGACTCTTGTCTCAGGCGTGGTTGCTAACCCGCCTGAACGTTCGCCGACAACCGGCACGAGGTAGGCTCGTGCGGCGGTTGTGCTGTCCGGGAAGGACGATTGGCTTCGAACCCACCTACGCCACAGCGTCGTAACTTCGGCATTCGCGCGCGGCCAATCGGCGCCCGAAGCCACTCGGGCAACAACCCTGAGGAAGTAGTCGCCCGGGTTCTCGTACCAGTCGGCAGCGAACAGGTCGTTGCCTGCTGCCCCGAGTGGTAACCACAGGTCGGCCCGCTCAAGCTCGACGCCGGTAAATCGCGGCGGGGTCACGCCGACGATCGGATACTGATGTCCCTTGATCGTGAGCCTGGTGCCGAGCACGCCCGAATCGGCGCCGAATCGGGTTCGCCAGACCTCGTTACTCAGTACGATGCCGGGATCTGCTACCGTGTGGCTCTCTTCATCGGCGATGAAGAACCGGCCTAACGCCGGGCGGACCCCAAGGACGGCAAAGAAGTTCGCGGAAGCGAGAACTCCCTTGGCGCTCCAGGCTGCCTCTCCAACCCCCACCGGCATCGATGTCTCGAAATATCCCGCCACGCCGGCCAGCGTTCGAGCGGAACGGCGCACCTCAGCAAAGAAGGGATAGTTCGTCGCTTCACCCAAGCTGGTGCCGAACCCGGGATACGTTTGCGCCAGGTATACGCGGGCAACGGAGCCAGGAGCCGAGACGAGGCGTGGCGGCTGGAAGTAGAGCCGATCGACCATGCCGAACATCGCCGCATTGGCGCCGAGCCCCAATCCGAGCGTCGCAACCACCGCCAACGCAAAAGCTCGTTCGGAGCAAAAACCACGGATCGCCAGACGGAGATCCTGCGAGAAGGCTTCCCACCAGACCCGCATCCCTCGCCGCCGAACGTGCCGCACATTGATCGAGCGCAGCGTCTTCCGCACGTGCTCGACATTGCCAAAGCTCCGCCGGGCCGCCTCGACCGCTTCCGGACGGCTCATTCCCTCCGCGATGAACTGCTCGACCCGCATCGCGAAATGGAACTGGAATTCGTCGTCGATGTCCCGATCGACGTTAGGGCCCCAGAACCGAAGGTATCGCCGCCACAAAGGCTCGCTCATCGGGCCTCCTCAGGCCGGGCTGGTCGTCGACTTGAGCACCTTCCCAATGGCCGTCACGTAGCCGGTCCAGCCCACCGTTTCCGAGCGAAGCTGCTTCCGGCCCACGGCGGTCAGCTCGTAGAGCTTGGCTTTACGTCCCTTGTCGGAGATCCCCCACTGCGACTCGATCCAACCCCGCGCCTCCATCCGGTGAAGCGCCGTGTAGAGGGCTCCGTCGAGCACCTGAAGCGAGTGGTCCGAGACATGTTCGATCCATCGGGCGATCGCGTACCCGTGTCGGGGGCCCCAGGCGAGGCCCTTGAGGACCAAGACATCGAGTGTGCCTTGCAGCAGCTCCATATTGCGGACCCCGTCCGTACCCACGACACCTGAGGCATCAACATCTGATGTATAACGTGGGGAACGGAACCGACGGTGTCAAGATCTCCGGGTGACGGATATCCCGCCGCCGACCAATCTACTGACGCTACCAAGTCGAACACTCTGGACTTTTCCGGCGCGCTGCAGGCCGTTCGCGGGGCAATTCGCGCCGCAGATCCGGCGTTCAATCTCTTGCGGGCGGAGACGATGCAAGAGCTCCTCGCCGGTCCGCTCGCTCGGCCGGGGGTGAGCACCCTGCTCGCTCCGGTCTGACGCGAAGGTGTCGGTTTGGGAGCGCACGTATGCCGCAGAAGTCTTTATTCCTGCAAGCCGTCCGGGATAAGGCACGCGCGAAGCGACTTAGCCCGCGAACGGAGCGAGTCTATTCGCGATGGATCGTCCGGTTCATCCGTTACCACGGCTCCCGGCATCCGCGAGAGATGGGAGAGGTCGAGGTTGCGCGGTTTCTCACGTGGCTCGCGTCCGAGCGCCAGGTCTCGGCTTCGACCCAAACGCAAGCACTCTCTGCGTTGCTGTTTCTGTTTCAGACAGTGCTCGGCCGGCCGCTGGCCCGCTTGCCGGAGATGACGTGGGCCCATCCACGCAACCGGATGCCGGTGGTGCTCACCAGGGACGAGGTTCCCTCGGTGCTCGGTTACCTCAGAGGTGCCCACTGGATGGTGGCGATGTTGCTCTACGGGAGCGGTCTTCGGCTGCTCGAGTGTCTGTCGCTTCGGGTCAAAGATCTCGATCTCGCCCGGGGAGAGATCCGGCTTCGGAACGCCAAGGGTGGCGTCCCGCGGGTCACCATGATTCCCAGGGTCTTACAAGGGCCATTGGAGGCTCATTTGGCTGAAGTGCGCCTCCGTCATCAGCGGGACCTGACCGGCGGGGTGGGGTCTGTGGTGCTTCCGTGGGCGTTGGGTCGAAAGTACCCGAATGCCGGGACGGAGTGGGCGTGGCAATGGGTCTTTCCGGCGGCGCGCACGTATCTCGAGGCTGAGACGACCATCCGCCGGCGCCATCATCTTCATGAGAGCGCGGTGCAGCGGGCGGTGAAAGCCGCGGTGCGTCGAGGCGGGATCTCGAAGCCGGCGACCTGTCACAGTTTGCGGCACTCGTTCGCGACGCACCTGCTGGAGTCGGGTCATGACATTCGGACGATCCAGCAGTTGCTGGGTCACCGGAACGTGGCGACGACGATGATTTACACGCATGTGTTGAACCGGGGCGGTCTCGGCGTGCGGAGTCCGGCGGACTTGTTGGGTGGGGCTGAGAGTGGATTATCTTGCCGGGAGGGGGGAAGTGTGGCAGGTTAAGAACAGGTTAGGCCGCCGCGGTCGGCCATTGTGCGGCCCGCAAGAGGAGGTACCGTGGACACGCCAAAGCCGGCTAAGATGGGGCAGCGGTCCGGGCTTTCTTCGGGCCGCCGACGGAAGAGGACTACTCTCTTCTGGCCTACAGGCTCGTGCTCTG
>JBDTOH010000629.1:0-3419 GCA_039933355.1 Gemmatimonadota bacterium
GGCCGCGGCCGAGAGGGCGGCAGCCAGAGCCAGAGACCGGTTGATGCACGTCACGCCAAAGTGTATCACGAGAGCGCATCCCGAGAATAGCCTCGTCCGTCGCCCGTAAGCCGCAAATCTCCGCCGGCCCTTGATTCCGTCCTGGCCGCTCCTGGTTTTTCGCCGCATTGGGTCGGTCTGCCCGTCTCAGTCAGGCTCTCGTCATACCCCGGTGATGGCGTCCCGCTATATCCGCGAGCGCCTTGGGCGAGCTCACCGACCTCAGTCACCGCCGAACCGTCGTGACGGAGGACGCCAACCGTCAGCGGATTCTCATCTTGCGCTTGATCTCTGCCATGCGTGTGCCGGGCCGCACCGTGCTGCAATCCGCCGTCTGGTGCAGCCGGACCGCATACTAGTACCGGCAGTTGTATTCTTCCCGAGCTTCGATCGCGTTCCGATCGCCGACTCACGATCCTTCGGTTCACTCGTATCCTTTTCCTGCGTTCGATCGCGACCGCCGTCATGACGCTCGACCCAACCGAAGTGACCGCCGAAGTCCCTGCCGCCACACCGCCGGTGACTCGGAAGAGCGAGCACGTGGACGACTATCACGGGGCCGCGGTCAGCGATCCGTATCGCTGGCTCGAAGATGACAACAGCCCAGAGACCGCCGCGTGGGTCACAGCTCAGAACGCGGTCACATCCGCCTATCTCGGCCGCTTGCCGGGCCGGGAGGCGATCAGGGCCCGGCTCACCCAGCTCTGGAACTACGAGCGATTCTCGCCGCCGGTCAAAGAAGGCGGCCGATACTTCCTATTCCGGAACAACGGCCTCCAGAATCAGAGCGTGCTCTACACCCAGACGTCGCTGGCCGACGAGCCGCGGGTGCTGCTGGATCCTAACGTCATGTCCGCGGACGGAACGGTAGCGCTCTCCCTGGCGGCGCCGAGCCGGGACGGGAAACTCCTGGCGTACGGTACGTCGACAAGCGGGTCGGACTGGTCCGAGATCTCGATCCGCGACATCGAAGACGGAACGGATCTCCCCGACCGGCTCCGATGGGTCAAGTTCTCCAATGCGGCCTGGACTCGCGACGGGCAGGGGTTCTTCTACACCCGCTATCCGGAACCCAGCGCGGGCGAAGAGCTGACCCAGGCGACGAAGGGAATGCTCATCTACTACCACCGGTTGCGAACGCCTCAGACCGAAGATCGCCTGATCTTCTCCGAGCCGGATCAGCCCGAATGGTACTTCGGCATCCAGGTGACGGACGACGGCCGCTACCTCGTGATCGCCGCGAACCACGGCACGGACCCGCGGAATCGCCTCTTCTACATCGACCTCGGCACCGGCGCGGCGCCTGACTTCGCGGCACCTGTCGTACGCCTGATCGACCGGCTCGACGCGGTCTACGGATTCATCGACAGCGACGGCACCAGGTTCTATCTCCACACCGACTTGAACGCGCCCCGAGGCAGGCTCGTCGCGATGGACATCAGCGGGGGCGCGCAGGCTCCACTCGAGGAGCTCGTGGCGGAATCGGCGGACGCGATCGAGGGCGCGCAGATGATCAACGAGACCCTCGTCGTCCAATACCTTCACGACGTGGCGGCGCGGGTCGGCCTGTTCGACAAGACAGGGAAGCCCCTGCGGGATCTCTCGCTCCCCACGACGGGATCGGTCGTCGGCCTGAGCGGCAGGCCGCATGACCGCGAGATGTTCTACGCGTTCACGTCGTATCTCTACCCGACGACCGTGTACCGCTACGACTTTACGACCGGAGCGACCACGGTCTTCCGCGAGCCGAAAGTCCCGTTCGACCGCGACCGGTACGAGACCAAGCAGGTGTTCTACCCGAGCAAGGATGGGACCCGAATCCCGATGTTCGTCACGACTCGCAAGGGTCTTTCGCTCGACGGCAAGAATCCGTTGCTGCTCTACGCCTACGGTGGCTTCAACGTGAATCTGACGCCGGCGTTCTCGCCGGCCGTGATCACCTGGCTCGAGATGGGCGGTGTGTACGCCGTCCCGAACCTGCGGGGCGGGTCGGAGTACGGGGAGGCTTGGCACCAGGCGGGGATGTTCGAGAAGAAACAGACCGTCTTCGACGACTTTGTTGCGGCCGCGGAGTGGCTGATCGCGAACGGCTACACCGCGAAAGCGAGGCTCGCGATCCAGGGCGGATCCAATGGAGGACTTCTCGTCGGTGCGGTGATGACCCAACGGCCCGACCTCGCTCAGGTGGTGCTTCCCGATGTCGGCGTGATGGACATGCTGCGGTATCACACGTTCACCGTCGGGTGGGGCTGGGTCCCCGAGTACGGCTCATCGGATAACCCGGACCAGTTCACGTACCTCATCAAGTATTCGCCGCTCCACAACCTGAAGCCGGGCACGGACTATCCGGCTACGCTGGTGACGACGGCCGACCACGACGATCGAGTCGTTCCCGCGCACTCGTTCAAGTTCGCCGCCGCGCTACAGGCCGCGACGACCGGGCACCGGCCCGCGCTGATTCGAATCGAGACCAAGGCAGGCCACGGAGGCGGCAAACCGATCTCGAAGCAGATCGAGGAGATCTCCGATCTCTGGGCCTTCTCCGCGTATCACGTGGGCATGTCCGGGCTCGTCTCCTGAGCACCCTTGTGATGGCCGCCACCGACGCGACCCACCTCGGCCTGGTCATGCTCGCGGCCGCGGCCGGCGGTGTGATCAACTCGATCGCCGGCGGCGGCACGCTCCTCACCTTCCCCGCGCTGATCGGGCTCGGCATCCCCGGGCTGGCGGCGAACGCGACCAGCACGGTGGCACTCTGGCCCGGAGCCGCAGGCAGCATCGTGGGGTACCGGCGCGAGCTCGCGGGGATGCGGCCGTGGGCGATTCGGTTCGCGGTGCCGAGCGTGTTAGGCGGTCTCGCCGGCGCGCTGCTGCTGCTCCGCACCAGCGCCGAGCGGTTCGAGCAACTCATGCCGTGGCTCGTGATCGGGGCGTCCGCGCTGTTCGTCATCCAGCGGCCGCTGATGGCGTGGATCCGGGCTTGGGACATCAAGCGCGGCGTCGACCTCACCCTCTCGGAGCCGAGTGAGACACCGTCTTTGAAGGTGCTGCTGTATCAATTCGGCGTCGGAGTGTACGGTGGGTATTTCGGCGCAGGGATCGGCATCCTGATGCTCGCCGCGCTCGGCTTCATGGGCTTCACCAACATCCACAAGATGAACGGGCTCAAGAACTGGGGCGGTCTTTGCACGAACGTCGTGGCCGCCGCCACCTTTGCGGTGAGCGGGATCGTGATCTGGCCGGTCGCCGGCGCGATGGCCGTGGGGGCGATCGCGGGAGGATATGGCGGCTCGCTGATGGCGCAGCGGGTCCCGCAGCAGCGGGTTCGCCAGGCGATAACATTCATCGGGTTCGCGAGCGGAATCTGGCTGCTCATCAGG
>JBDTOH010000630.1:0-3409 GCA_039933355.1 Gemmatimonadota bacterium
ACGATGGACAAGACGTCGCGCACGCTCCAGGTCAGGGTCGTGCTCCCCAATCCGAAGGTCGTCCTCAAGCCGGGAATGTTCGCCACGGTCCGCATTCATACGCAGCCCGCCGGCGAAACCCTGGTTGTCCCTGCGGAGGCCGTCATCCACTCAGGGGAACGCACTGTTGTCTTTGTGTCGCTGGGCAACGGTCGCTTTGATCCACGGGACGTCAAGTTGGGCGTCACCGGCGACGAGAAGTTCCAGGTGCTGTCGGGCGTGAAGGAAGGCGAGGCGGTGGTGACGAGCGGCGAGTTTCTCCTCGACAGCGAGAGCCGTCTAAAGGAGGCCGTCGAAAAGATGCTGGGCAGCAACGTCGGCGCCAGCGCGGACGGCGGCGCAGCGGCCGACGGTGGGCATTGATGCTCGGTAAGATCATCGCGGCCTCGGTCAGAAACCGATTCTTGGTCGCGATGGTTGTCGTGATCGGTTTGGCGGCCGGCGTTCAGGCACTGCGCACCATCCCGCTCGACGCGATCCCCGATCTCTCCGACGTACAGGTCGTGGTCTTCACCGAATACCCCGGACAGTCCCCGCAGATCGTCGAGGATCAGATCACCTATCCTCTGACCACGACCATGCTCTCGGTCCCGAAGACCAAGGTGGTTCGTGGCTACTCGTTTTTCGGATTCTCGTTCGTCTACATCATCTTCGAAGACGGGACCGACATGTATTGGGCGCGCAGCCGGGTGCTCGAGTATCTGAATTACGCTGCCGGTCGTCTTCCCCCCGGAGTGAATCCCGCGCTCGGTCCCGACGCAACGGGCGTCGGCTGGGTTTACGAATACTCACTCCAGAGTGATGACCACGATCTCTCTCAGCTGCGCTCCATTCAGGACTGGCAGCTGCGCTACGACCTACAGCAGGTGCCTGGCGTCGCCGAGGTGGCGAGCATTGGTGGTTTCGTCCGGCAGTACCAGGTGACCGTCGATCCGCAGAAGCTGCAGGCTTTCAACCTCCCGCTCTCCAAGATTCGCGAGGCCATCAAGCGCGGCAACCAGGACGTCGGAGGCCGTGTGGTCGAGTTGGCTGAAACCGAGTTCATGGTCCGCGGACTCGGCTACATCAAGTCACTCGACGACATTCGATCGATCCCGCTCGGGGTCGGGCCGAGCCACGTTCCGATCCGCATCGCGGATGTTGCCAAGGTCGCCATCGGCCCCGAGCTTCGTCGCGGCCTCGCTGAATGGAACGGCGAGGGTGAGGTGGTCGGCGGCATCGTCATCATGCGCTACGGCGCCAATGCGCGCGACGTGATCGCCAGGGTGAAGGCGCGGCTCAGCGAACTGGAAAAGACCCTGCCAGCCGGTGTGCACGTCGTGCCTGCCTACGATCGCTCCGGTCTGATCGAGCGTGCAGTGAAGACGCTCGAGCACAAGATCGTCGAGGAGTGCGTGATCGTCGCGCTTGTTTGCATCTTGTTTCTCTTGCATGCCAGGAGCGCGCTCGTCGCCATCTTCACGCTGCCGGCGGGCATCCTCGTCGCCTTCCTCGTGATGCGCATCCAAGGCATCCCTGCCGACATCATGAGCCTGGGCGGCATCGCCATCGCGATCGGGGCAATGGTGGACGCGGCGATCGTGATGATCGAGAACATGCACAAACACATCGAGCGCGCGGGTCCCACCTTCGACCGCTGGAAGATCGTCGTCGAATCGTCCAAGGAAGTCGGGCCAGCGCTGTTCTACTCGCTCCTCATCATCGCCGTATCGTTCCTTCCGGTCTTCGCTCTCGAGGCGCAGGAGGGCCGACTGTTCAAGCCTCTGGCCTACACCAAGACCTATTCGATGTTGGCCGCCGCGATCCTCAGCGTGACCGTCGTTCCTGTCTTGATGGGATACCTGGTGCGCGGAAAGATCCGGCCAGAGGCCGCCAATCCGATCAATCGTGGGATGATCGCTGTCTACCGGCCGGCCCTCCGGTGGCTCTTGCGTCACCGGGCCTCGGTGCTGATCTCGGCGGTAACTTTGCTCTGCGCATCCGTTTGGCCGGTGTGGCACCTGGGTAGCGAGTTCATGCCGCCGCTCTACGAAGGCGACCTCCTCTACATGCCGTCGATGCTTCCCGGCATCTCGATCAACAAGGCGCGCGCAGTGCTGCAACAGACCGATCAAATCCTCAAGAGCTTTCCCGAGGTCGCTCATGTCTTCGGTAAGGTCGGGCGCGCCGAGACGGCCACCGATCCGGCGCCCCTCAACATGATCGAAACGATCATCGGCTTGAAGCCGGAGTCCGACTGGCGTCCTGGCATGACTCCGGAGAAGTTGGTTCGAGAGATGGATCAGGCGATCCACTTCCCTGGCGTGACCAACGCCTGGACGATGCCCATCAAGACGCGCATCGACATGCTCGCCACGGGGATCAAGACGCCCGTGGGGATCAAGATCCTCGGGCCTAATTTGAATGTGTTGGCCAAGATCGGCGAGCAGATCGAGGGGCTCCTTCACAACGTCCAAGGCACAGCTTCGGTGTACGCCGAGCGTGTGACGGGCGGGAACTTCCTCGATGTGAAGATCCGGCGCGACCTCGCGGCGCGCTACGGCATCAATATCGACGACATCGAAGAGGTGATCGCCTCCGCGGTGGGCGGCATGAACGTGAGTCATACTGTCGAGGGTCTCGAGCGCTACCCGATCAACGTCCGCTACCCTCGAGAAGAGCGCGAATCCGTCGAGGCGATTCGCAGCGTGCTCGTCCACTCCCCGATGGGCCACTACGTGCCCCTTGGAGAGCTGGCCGACCTGAAGTTCGTCAAGGGGCCACCGGTGGTCAAGTCCGAGGGCTCTCGCCCGACGGCGTGGATCTACGTCGACGTGAGCGGCGCCGACATCGGCGGCTACGTCGAGAAAGCGCGCGCGGTCGTCGAGCACGAGGTGAAGCTGCCGAGTGGCTACAATTTGCTCTGGAGCGGCCAGTTCGAATACATGCAACGCGCCGCTGCGCGCCTTCGCCTGATCGTTCCGATTACGCTGTTCTTGGTCTTCCTGCTTCTCTATCTGAACTTCCGCTCGCTTGGCAGGGCTCTGTTGATCCTGCTGCTATTGCCCTTTGGTCTCACCGGAGGGGTCTGGTTTCTGTGGCTGCTTGGCTACCAGCTGAGCGTGGCAGTCGGTGTGGGGTTCATCGCGCTCGCGGGCGTGGCAGCCGAGACTGGAGTAGTGATGCTCGTGTACCTCGATCACGCAGTCCGGGACCTCGGCGACGGACCCGTGACCGCCGACGACATCGACGGGGCAATCTTGGCCGGCGCGGCCGAGCGCGTAAGACCCAAAATGATGACCGTGTGCGCGATCATCTTTGGCCTCCTGCCCATCCTGTGGAGCGCCGGCGCGGGCGCCTCCGTCATGAAACGCGTCGCAGCACCGATGAT
>JBDTOH010000631.1:0-3407 GCA_039933355.1 Gemmatimonadota bacterium
CGGGGCTTCCTCCCTGGGCGACCGTAACGCGGAAGCGGCTCGCTCATATCGAGCGGGTCGCCGGGCTGGTCGACGGGTGGGCGCGAGCGATGCGGATTCCGGACGAGGACCGGAACCGCTGGGTCCGCGCGGCCTGGCTGCACGACGCCATGCGGGACGCGCCGATCGAAGAGCTCGCCGAGTGGGCGGAAGACCCGCACAGCCCAAGGGCAATCCTCCACGGCCCGGCGGCCGCGGCGCGTGCGGCAGCGCAGGGTGAGCCTGACGAGGAGCTCCTCAACGCGGTCCGATACCACTCGGTCGGCCACCCCGACTTTGGTCCTGCGGGCCGCGCCGTCTACTGCGCCGACTATCTCGATCCGGGTCGCAAGCTGCACACCCCCGAAATGGCGGTGCTCATAGAGCGGTACCCGGTCGATCCGGGCGGCGTGCTGTTCACGGTCGCGAAGCGTCGCGTCGCGCACTTGATCGAATCGGGCTGGCCCATCCTCGAACCCACATATCGCTTTTGGAATCGACTCACGCTCGCCGACGGCTCATTGCCCTCATAGCGGTCCTGGTCGTCGGCGTTGCCGGCGCGGGTTACGCGGTGTGGCGGCGAAGCCAAGTGGACCCCGTGGACGTCGTCCCGGCGGACGCGCTCCGGACCGATCGGGAGATCGTGGTCGAGGTCGAGAACGCGAGCGGTCGCCGCGGCCTCGCTCGGCAGGTGACCCGGCTGCTCCGCGAACGGGGAGTGGACGTGCTCGACTTCAGCTCGGTCGACAGCACCGTCGCCGTCACTCAGATCCTGGTCCGCCGCGAGCCGGCGAGCAAAGGACAGGAAGTCGCCCGCGTCCTCGGCGCCGGGGTGGTCACGCTCGCGCTCGACACTCTGCGACGGCTCGACGTGACCGTTAGGCTGGGCCGCGACTACATCCTGCCGCCGGGCCGGCCGCCGTTCTGAACCGGAGCTCGCAGCCCGACCACGATATCCATCACATTGGTGCCGGTCGGACGAGCGGGGATCAGGGCACCGGCGGCGCGCAGGGCGGAATAGCTGTCGTGCGCAGCCAGCGACCCGGCCGGATCGATGCCTGCTCGGGTGATCGCCGCCCAGGTGTCGCGGTCCACGATCGCGCCGGCCGCATCGGTCGGGCCGTCGCGTCCGTCGGTCCCGGCCGCGAGCACCACCGCGTCGGCGGCGGCGCTCTCGATCCGGGCCGCGCTCGCGAGCGCCAGCTCCTGCGAGCGGCCGCCGAACCCGGTCGCATCGCCGAGCGTGACGGTCGTCTCCCCGCCCCAGAGCAGGCAGCACGGAAAATCAGCATCGAGCACCGAGACCAGGCGTCCGAAGAAGTCTCCGGCGTCGGCCGCCTCGCGCTCCAGCGGCAGCGCCACGAAGTCGGTGAGATAGCCTAACGACTCGGCCCCGCGGCGGGCATGCTCGAGGGCGACCTGGTTCGAGGCGATGATCTCCATCGTCCGCCGGCGAAAGATCGGATCGCCGGGCTTCGGGGTCTCGGGAGCGAGGCCGGCGATGACCCGCTCGAGCTCGGCGCGGACGGAGGCGGGCAGCCGGTTGGGCGGCATCGCGCGGCCGAGAATCTCGGCCACCTGACGGGCCGTCGTCGGATCGGGTTCGAGCGGGCCCGACCCGATCGCCGCCGGATCATCACCCGGCACGTCGGAGATCGCGAAGACCCGGATCCGGGGCGTCGTGAGCGCGCGCGCCAGCCGGCCGGCGCCGTATCGGGCGAACCGCTTCCTAACCCGGTTGAGCTCTCCGATCGGAAGGCCGGCGCGATGCAGCGCCTCGTGGAGCGCGGAGAAATCGGCGTCCGACACCCCGTCGACCGGCGCCGCGATGAGGCTCGAGGTGCCGCCCGAGAGGAGAACCCAGACCTCGTCGGGCGGGGTTACCCCCCGGGCGAACACCGCCACCGCCCGAGCCGCGGCGAGCGACCGCTCGCCGGGAAGCGGATGGTCGCCCACTGCGACGACCACCCGGGGGTCGAACGCAGGCTCCTCGTTCGGTAGCACGGCGAGGGCGTGACTCACCGGGATATGGCGCTGGTCGAGCTGCCGGAGGGCTTCGCGGATCATCGGTCCCGCCGCCTTGCCCAGGGCGAGGCAGGCAACCCGCGGCCCGGTCTCCTCGAGTCCTTCGAGCGCCCGTGCGAGGGCCCGGCCCGGCTCCACGCCGGCGAGCGCAGCCTCGTAGATTGTGACCGCGTCCCGGCGGTGATCGCGCTCTCTGGTCATGAATCGAGGATAAGCATGGACCGCGAAAATACGAACGGGGACCGGCCCCGGGTGCTGGTGACGCAGCGGCTCCCCTCAGCCGTCGAACGCGAGCTCAGCCTCCGCTTCGCCGCCGACCTGAGTGCCGACGATCACATCCTCTCGGAAGACGACCTGGTGGCGGCAGCGCGCGAATACGACGCGCTCCTCCCAACGGTGACCAATCGACTGACCCCCCGGGTGTTCGGCGCGGCGACCCGCCTCAAGATCGCCGCGAACTTCGGCGTCGGGGTGGATTCGATCGATCTGGACGCCGCCCGAGCCGCCGGTGTGATCGTGACCAACACGCCCGGCGTCCTGGCCGAGTGCACCGCGGATCTCACGATGGCGCTCATCCTCGCGGTGCTGCGGCGGATTGGCGAGGGTGAGCGTCTGGTCCGCGCCGGGCAGTGGACCGGCTGGCGCCCGACCTACCTTCTCGGACGGCGCGTCTGCGGGAAGACGCTCGGCATCATCGGCTTTGGCGGAATCGGTCAGGCCGTCGCGCGGCGCGCGGCGCTCGGATTCGGCATGCCAATCCTGGTGAGCTCACGGCGTCCGCCTGACCCGGCGGCGCTCGCCGCGATTGGGGGCACTGCGGTCGACCTCGAGACCCTGCTCGGGGGCGCCGACATCGTCTCGCTCCATTGTCCGCTGACCAGCGAGACCCGCAGGCTGATCAACGCTGAACGGCTCGCCATGATGGGGCGGGAGGCGGTGCTGATCAATACGGCCCGAGGAGCACTCGTCGATGAACCGGCGCTGATCGCGGCGCTCGAATCGGGCCGAATCGCCGGCGCCGGCCTCGACGTGTTCGACCAGGAGCCGCTGGTTCCGGCAGGGCTGCTGGCGATGGAGAACGTGGTCGTCCTCCCCCATCTCGGCAGCGGCACCGAGGAAACCCGGACCGCGATGGGGATGCGCGCTCTAGCGAATCTCGAAGCGTTCTTCGTGGGGGAGGCGCCACCGGATCGGGTGGTGTGAGGCATGTGGAAATCGGAAGTCGGAAGTCTGCGTGTGAGTGTTGTCCGAGGGATCATAACCCGCTGGCTCGGAGACCGGGCGAGCGGATCCCTCGTTGCTTACACCTCGCGGGATGATACCCTCAGTGAGCTGCCCCCTCAATTAGTCTCTCGAATCCCGAT
>JBDTOH010000632.1:0-3400 GCA_039933355.1 Gemmatimonadota bacterium
ATCAATCGGGCCGGCGAGAAGATTGCGCCGCTCGAAGTCGACGGCGTGCTGATGAACCATCCCGCAACCGCGCAGGCGCTGACGTTCGCAGTGCCGCACCCGCTCCTGGGGGAAGCCGTCGCGGCCGCAGTCGTGCTCAAGCCCGGCGCAACGGCGTCGGAACGAGAGCTCCGAGAGTTTGTCGCGGCGCGACTCGCGTACTTCAAGGTCCCGAGCCAGATCCTTCTGGTCGACTCGATCCCAACCGGCCCGACCGGCAAGCTCCAGCGGATCGGCCTCGCCGACCGGCTCGGCGTCGTGGCGAATGTTCCGGTGGACGACCACGACCGAACCCCTCCGCGAACCCCGACGGAGGAGGTCGTGGCGCAGATCTGGGACGAGGTTCTTGCCCGGCCGGCGGCTGGAGTTAGGCAGAATTTCTTCGCTCTCGGCGGCGACTCCGTGCTCGCCACCCGCCTGGTTGCCCGGCTGCGCGAGCAACTGGCCGTCGACGTCTCATTGCTCGCGTTCTTCGACGCGCCGTCGATCGAGGGAATTGCCGCCGCGGTCGACCTGCTCCTCGAAGCCGAAGAGACCAGTGCGCTCTGAGCTCTCCTCCGCCGCACGCGCGCTGCTCGCCCGGCGCGCGGCGCCGGCGGCGGCGCGGGCCGTTCAGCCCCGTCGCGACCAAGGTCCCGCGCGGATCGCGAACGCCCAAGTCCCGCCCTGGATGCTCTCCGAGCTCAATCCCGAATCTCCGGCCCTCAACCTTCCCAAGCGCCTCCGTCTCCGGGGCAGCCTCGACCAGCGCGCGCTCGAGCGGGCGCTCATCGAGATCGTCGCGCGGCACGAGGTCCTTGGCTCGACCTTTCCGGCGCCTAACGGGATTCCCTTGCAGGCCGTGCGGCCCGGTGCCACGATCGGCGTCACCGCAATCGACGGCCGGGCCCGGCCGGCCGAGGCCTTGGCGCACCTTGATGCGGACGCGCGCCGGCCCTTCAACCTCGCCGCCGACCTACCGATTCGAGCTGCCCTGGTGCGCCTCGAGGACGACCTCTGGGACCTCCAGATCACGTTCCACCACGTCGCGTTCGATGGGTGGTCTACCGGCGTGTTTTTTGACGAGCTGCGCGCGCTCTACAACGCATTCGGAGCCGGGGCACCGTCCCCGCTCGCTCCACTCGCGATTCAATCCGCGGATATCGCCGCATGGGAACGCGGCCACGAAGCCGGACGTGCAGCCGACCGAGCCTGGTGGCGGGACCGCCTCCGCGGGGCGACCACCCGGCTCGATCTCGGAGCCGACCGCCCGCGCCCGCCGCGAGCGAGGCACCTCGGAGCTCAGGTCATCGGGACCATCCCCGCAATCCTGACGGCCCGCCTAACCGAGCTCGCGGGCAACGAGGGCACTACCCTGTTCGCGACCGCGTTCGCAGCGTGGCACGTTCTCGTCGGACGGCGCGCCGGACACGACGATCTCATCATCGGAGCGGTCGTCGCCGGTCGGGTAGAAGCGGCCATGGAGCCGCTCATCGGCTGCTTCATGAACTCGGTGCCGATCAGAGTGCCGCTGGATCGGACGCGGTCGTTCCGCGAGCACCTGCGCCGGATCGCGGCCGAGTCGCTCGAGACCCAGGCACGGCAAACGGTGCCCATCCAGAAGCTCGCGCGCGACCTGTTCCCGGAATGGGACCCTTCGCACGGACCGCTCCTGCCCGTGCTGTTCAATTTCCGGAACATGCCGTTCGAGCTTCCCCGACTCCATGGCCTCGAGGTCTCCTTCTCGGCACCGCCGCTCGGTTCCACGGAGGACCTGCAGCTCAACGTGACGGTCACGCCGAGCGGGCTCCGGTGCGAGCTCGACTACGATCCGGACCTGTTCGACGCGGCAACGGCAGTGCGATGGCTCGACGGATATCGAGCCGTGTTGGATGGGATTGCGGCGGATGTCGAGACGCCGATCGGAAAGCTTGCCGTTATGCCCGGGGCGGAGCGCCGGCGGGTGATCGACGAATGGAACGGGCCCGACGCGGTAGATCGGCCCGGTCCGCTCGTCCATCAGGTGATCGAGCGCCGCACCACCCATGCACCCGGCGCGCTCGGCATCATCGACGCGGATCTCGCGAGGCCGCTCTCGTACGACGAGATGAACCGCGCGGCCAATCGGCTCGCGCACCATCTCCGCTGTTTTGACCGCGGCAGCAACCCGATGATCGGCGTCTACCTCGAGCGATCGATCGACGCCGTGATCGCACTCCTCGCGATCCTCAAGGCCGGGGCTACCTACGTCCCGCTCGACCCGGAGTACCCGATCGAACGGCTCGCGTTCATGGCGGCCGATGCCCAACTCGGGATTGTCATCACGTCGCGGCGCTTGGGGGCGCGACTATCCCTTCCCGAGGGGGCTCGGATGCTCTGCCTCGAGACCGAGGCGGCGGCGATCGCGCGGCAGCCGGGCTCGAACCCCGACGCGGTCGTCGATCCCGAGCAACTCGCTTATGTCATCTACACGTCGGGGTCGACCGGACAGCCCAAGGGCGTCTGCATCGATCACCGGGCGCTCGCCGCCCATGTCGCCGCCGTCGCCGAGCTATACCGGCTGAGCCCGGACGACCGCGTCCTCCAGTTTGCGTCCTTCAGCTTCGACACGGCGCTCGAGCAGATCCTGCCGGCGCTCGCCGCTGGAGCCTCGGTCGTGCTCCGGGGCGCCACGCTCTGGGATCCGGCCGACTTCTCGGCGACAATATCGGCGTTAGGCGTGACCGTCGTGGACCTCGCGCCGGCTTACTGGCAGCAGTGGGTGACCGCCGTGGCGACCCGCGCGGATCCGACCGTCCCGAAGCTCCTCCGCCTGGTGGAAGTCGGAGGCGACACCATGCGGGTCGATTCGGCCCGGAGCTGGTTCGCCTCACCACTCAGCACGATCCGCCTCCTCAACTGTTACGGCCCGACCGAAGCAACGATCACTGCCGCCACGTTCGAGCTGGATTCCGACACCGTGAGCCGGTGCTCGCGCGTGCCGATCGGGAAGCCGGTTCCGGGACACACGATGTATCTCCTCGACGAGAGCCGGCAGCCGGTCCCGATCGGAGCGCCCGGGGAGATCTACCTCGGCGGCCCGACCGTGGCGCGAGGCTACTGGAATCGGCCCGAGCTGACCGCCGAACGGTTCCTGCCGGATCCTTTCTCCAGGCGGCCTAACGCCCGCCTGTACCGCACGGGCGACGTCGGCCGCCGGCTTCCTTCGGGCGACGTGCAGTTCGAGGGCCGCGCCGACGACCAGGTCAAGATTCGGGGACATCGGATCGAGCTCGGCGAGATCGAGAGGGCGCTGCAGGAGATGCCGGGCATCGCTGCCGCCGCGGCCGCCGTGGTCACGGGGCCGTTCGGCGATCCCCAGATCGCCGCCTACTACGTCCTC
>JBDTOH010000633.1:0-3388 GCA_039933355.1 Gemmatimonadota bacterium
TGATTCACCGGGACATCAAGCCCGAGAACATCCTCCTGCACAACGGTCGGGCGATCGTGGCGGACTTCGGGATTGCATTGGCGGTGAGCGCGGCGGCGGGCGGGCGGATGACGGAGACGGGTTTGTCGCTCGGGACGCCGCACTACATGTCGCCCGAGCAGGCGACGGCGGACAAGCACATCACCAACCGCTCGGACATCTACTCGCTGGGCTCGGTGTTGTACGAGATGCTCACCGGCGAACCTCCGCACACCGGCTCCTCGGCGCAAGCCATCATTCGGAAGATCGTGACGGACGAGGTCCGGCCGGTCAGAGAGCTGCGCAAGGCGGTGCCGCCGCACGTGGCTGCGGCGGTCGCCAAGGCGGTGGAGAAACTCCCGGCAGACCGATTCGAAAGTGCGAAGGCATTTGCCGAAGCGCTCCACAATCCGCGCCTCGCGGAGTCGGTGGCGACCGTCGTCGGTCAGCCCTCCCGCCGGTTCGTCGTGCCTGCGATTACCGCGTTGATCGTCCTTGCCACCGCCCTGGCCGCGTGGGGTTGGCTCCGGCCGAACGGGACGAGCTCCGTGGCTCGATATACCACCACACTTGGCGCGTCGGGAGCGCCCGATGGTATGACGTTCCGGGTGGAAGCGGCGCTGTCGCCCGATGGTGCGTCGCTGGTCTTCCGGAATCCGCTGACGGGCCCCGGCCAACTCTATGTCAAGCGGCGGGACGAAGTGACCGCGCGCCCGCTGGCCGGTACGGAAGGTGGATCGGGACCGTTCTTCTCCCCCGACGGCGCCTGGCTCGGATTCGTCGCGAACGGCCAGCTGCGCAAGGTCCCGAGCACCGGCGGCGCCTCCCTTAAAATCGCCGAATCCGTCGACCCCATCTACAACCGCGGAGCCTGGCTGACGGACGGTTCCATCTTCTACTACGACGTACCGACCCACTCCATCCGACGCCTTCGTTCCGGCGAGGCCACGTCGCAGGTGATCGCGTCACCCGCGATGCTGGACGGACGCTTTCCCTGGTTGCCCACCCCGCTTCCTTCCGCCAGGGGTATCCTGTTCACGGCCCACCTCACCAACTGCGTGGGCCCGGTGAGCTGTCGGCCGAGCCGAGTGTACGCGTACGACGCGCGTAAGGATACCGTTCGCGCGCTCTTCGATGACGCCGTCGGCGCGTGGTACGTTCCCACGGGACACGTGTTGTACTTGACCAGCTCGGGCACGCTCATGGCCGTGCCTTGGGACAACACGGCGCTTGCCGCGACCGGCAAGCCGGTGCCGATCCTCGACGGGATCCAGGCGCCGGGATTCGTGGTCTCGGACGAGGGGACCGCGGTGTATCTCCTGGGTCGCCCGGAATTCTCGCCAGAGCCGAAGCCGAATGCCGCGCTCGTGTGGGTGGACCGAAGCGGGCACGTGGAGCCGGTGGATTCCTCGTGGCAGGTGAATACCGGAGGGATCTACGGCCCGGCGGACGTTCCGTTCGGCTGGGGTCTCGCCCTGTCGCCGGACGGGCGGCGCATCGCCCTCACCCTCCTCACCGACCTTGGCACCGACATCTGGATCAAGCAGGTGCCCACAGGTCCCGTGTCGCGGCTCACGCTCTACCCTGGCGACGACCGAGCGCCCGCGTGGACCTCCGACGGGCGCGCGATCACCTTCCTCTCGGATCGGCCCATCCGACCCGACACGACGCGGCAGGCGGGCCGGTTGAAGCTGTGGGAGCAGCCCGCCGACGGTACGGGCGAACCCCGGCTTCTCTGGGGGAAAACCGTGGCGAGCGACGCATTCTCGAGCCCCGATGGCCGATGGCTCGTGTTTGGCACAACCGGTTCGACGGGGTCGTCGGCAGGAGGGGACATTCTCGCCGCGCGTCCGGGGGAGGACACAGTGGCGCGGCCGATCGTGGCCACCGGCTACGACGAAAAAGGTGCGGCGCTGTCGCCGGACTCCCATTGGCTGGCGTACGTATCGAACGAGCAGGGCGAGCAGGAGGTGTTCGTCCGTCCCTTCCCGGACGTGAACGGCGGCAAGTGGCAAGTCTCGAGCGGGGGTGGCAGCGCTCCGCTCTGGGCGCACAACGGGCGCGAGCTGTTCTACGTCAGCGGGAAGAACATGTATGTCGTCCAGCTCCATCCAGGCCCGCCGTTCTCGGCCGAACCGCCCCGCGTCCTCTTCGCCATCCCGGATCGTGTGCGCGTCGGATCGCTGACCAGTGGCACCTTTGCGATCACGCCCGACGACCAGCGGTTCCTCATGGTGCGAGACAACAGTTGGGAGGTGATGGCCGGGACGCCGACGATGGTCGTGGTGGAGAACTTCTTCCAGGAGCTGCGGGCGAAGCTCAAGAAGTGACGGGCGAGTAGGGCGGTGGTGTTACTCAGGCTCGGTGCCGTCATCGCGACCACGGCGGGCTTCCGCGCGCGTGCCTACGCGTAGTATGCCGCACACGGGGTCACCATCCAGCGCCGAGCACGAGCAGATACATCGCCAGTCCGAGCCCGAGCGACGCGAGCACCAGGGACACAGTGATCGTCAGCAACCCACGCGGCGTCATGAACGGCTCACCGCGCTCGAAGCGACGGCGAAAGCGATAATGGTGTACGGCGGCGCCGACGTTCACTGCCACGCCCAGCAGTACGAGCGCCGTCCCGACCCATATCGAGAGACCCGGCGAACGCGTCGGCGCGCCGACTTCCGCGACCGCGAACCGCGCGGCCGCAATCTCGCGCAGGAACAGGCCGAAGCGCGCGACGACGAAGCCGAATCCCATCATCGCGATCCCCGTCCGCATCCAGGCCAGCATCGTTCGCTCGGCGGCGAAGAAGACCCGCGGGTCCGGCCCGCCGACAGAATCGCTCATCATCAACCTCCTTGGACCAGTGATGGGATAACGCTCGCCTGCTGCGCGGTGAATCGCGAGGTGAGCCGGGCGTGACCGTCATCGCTCGCCAGCAATCCCCACACCCCGATCCGGTGTCCAACGGAGGTCAACGACCGACGCAGAGCCCCCGTCCCCCGACTCGCCCCGCATGCGCAACATTCGCCTCGCCTTCCGGACCCTCCTTCGCACCCCGTTCGTGACGGCGGTGGCGGTGCTGTCGCTCGCACTCGGGATCGGCGCCAACGCGGCGATCTTCTCGATGTTCGACGAGATCCTTCTCCGCCCGGTGCAGGCCGCCAACCCCGGCGAGCTGGTGAACCTAAGCGCGCCCGGACCCAAGCCGGGCTCGCAGTCGTGCGGTCAGGCGGGCGACTGTGAAGACGTGTTCAGCTACCCGATGTTCCGTGATCTCCAGCAGTCGTCCAAGGGAGTCCTCTCCGGACTCGCGGCACACGTCTCCTTCGGGTCGAATCTCGCCTTCCGCAAGCAGACGCGAAGCGGCGGCGGCTCC
>JBDTOH010000634.1:0-3384 GCA_039933355.1 Gemmatimonadota bacterium
GATCCCGACTAGCGCTTGGCCTTGATGATGTCGTCGCCGGCGCCCTGCTCGTCGACGCCGTCGGCACCGATGCTCCACAGGAACGGCTTCTTCTTCTCGTTCAGCTTGTAGCGGTAGGCATTGCCCCACGGATCGACCGGAGCCGTCGCCTTGCCGAGGCAGCCGTCGGGGTAGTTGGCGAGCGGCCTCACGAGATCGTCGATCGAGGACGGATAGGCGCCTTCGCTGATCTTGTAGACCGTCATGCCGGCGCTGATCTGCGCGAGGTCTTCCTGAACGTGCTCCTCGGGCGTCGTCTCGCGGGCCTGCACAAGCGTCTCGCCGCTCGCACTCGCGACGGCCAGCGCACCCGCGGTGATGATCAGGGGCACGAAGTCCGCGATGGCGAACTCCGAGACGTCGCGCCCGATGAACGTGGTGCCGTCCTTGTCGGCGTAGCCGGCCGAATACGAGCTGCCCATGTGCCTGGTGATCGAGCCTTCGGTCGGCAGCAGCGAGAGGTCGAGCGGAAGGCCTCCCAGCGCGCCCCCGAACATGCTGGCAGCCCCCGAGAGCTGGCCGTACATCGAACCGAATGTGGTGGCCGTGTTCGAGAAGCCGATGCTCCTGACGACGCCCGACTTGCCGATCTCCGCGACGAAGTCCATGAGCTCCTTGTTCTCGGTGATCGAGCCGGTGCCGACGCTGCCGTTGAGGTCGGACTTCAGCGTCTTCGGCGAGTCGACGCTCAGCACGAGCTCGTTCCCTTCGAACGCAAAGGCCGGCTGGATCATCGCCATCGCGAGCGGCGTGCGGGAAAGGTCGAGCTCGAAGAGCCGGTGGCCCTCGTGATCGGACTCCTTGAGCGTGACCGGCGTATCGGCTGCGAACATCGCCGACGCGTTCGTTGCAAGCGCCTTCATCGCCGCGGCAAACGCGTCGGGATCATTCAGTCCCACGCGCATCACGCCCGCCGGAGTTCCGGGGAAGCCTTCGCCGGGCACCGAGAAGCTGACGAAGTTGCCGTGCAGATTGGCGAACAGGTCCTTGCGCAGGTCGGACTCGCCCATGACCTGCTTGATGACTCCCTGGGCCTGGGCGAACTGCTCGGGCGCGACGGACTCGAACGTGTTCATGATGAAGTCGTACACCTCGCCGAGCCCGTCGATGCTACCGGCCGCGAGACTCAGGCTGTTGCCCGGAACGCGCTGCAGGCGCGAGAGATCGAACGCGAGCTCGCTCGACAGCAGGTGCGGGAGCAGTCCGCTCGCACCCTTCTCGATCGACGTCGCCGAAGTGCTCAGCACGCGACCGTTCGCGTCGCGGCTCGACACGCTCCCCACCCACCGCAGTGCATGGATGCCGAGGTTGTCGATGGCGGCGACGATCTTCGGCCCGAGTTCGGCGAACTCCGGCTTCATCTGCGCGCCGACGGCGAGTGCCGCCTTTGCGATGTCCACCATGGCGCCGACGCGGACGAAACTCGTCGACGAGCCGGCGCGCAAACCGCCGCCGGAAGCGAGAAGCTTCTTGTAGTCCCCGTTGTCCGCGAGACTGCTGCCGGCCTTCGCCTTGCCGTCGTGGCGCTCCATCATGTCGAAGAGCGTCGTGTCCGAGGAACTGACCACGGCCAGGTTGCCCAGGAACGCCAGCGACACCGACCAGCCCTCTTCACCGGTCTTGTGGAAGTAGTCGTGCCCGTTGTGGTTGGCCGACTCCTCAGGCGCCGGAATGCGTGACCACAGCGCCTTCACCAGGCCGAGGTCGTTCGCATCGAGCAGCTCCACGCCCATCACCAGGCCGACGTCCGGGAATCCGCCGCCCTCCTTGCCGTTGGCCATGAGCGAGAAGTGCGTGAGCGCGAGGAACATCTTGCCGACCGGCGGGCCATCACCGGCGCCGGACATCATGTCGGTCAACGCGATGTGCCGGCCCTCGGCCTCGGCGATGCCGCTGTCCTTGATCGCGCCGTCGATCACCGCCTGAGCCGCCGCAACCGGCTTCTGCAGGAAGGCCTTGACCTCAGGCTCGGAGAGGATCTGGTTCATCGCCGAGTTCTTCGCGCTCTGACTCGAGATGCGCACGCTGTGCGTTCCGAAAAAGACCAGCGTCTCCTGAGGAACCAGAGCGGCCGGATCCTCGATCTGCTGGACAGCAGGCAATGCGAGGCAGGCGGTGGCAATGAACGCAAGCAACATCGGGCGGCTCCTTAGGCAGATGTCGGCACACTGCGTCGTGGCTTGCGCGCCCGGGGAGGGGCTCATGCGCAAGGCGTCGTGGCCGCGTCAAGAGATGATGACCGACGCGTGCAAACGACCACAAGACAGCGCGTGGGCCAGCCACCGAAACGACACCCTGCAGGTCTGCGCGCCTTGCGAACCAGGAGTGCCCGGGTTCTGCATCGTCTCGCGCTTCGACGCAGCGCAGACACTCGAGCTCACCCCTCTCGCTCGGCGAGCACTCGCTTGTCCCATCGTGTCGGTCGACTTTTCGGCCCCCCCCGCGCGAGGCGTCTCGCGACGGCGGCTTCCCGCTCCATCGCCAGCCGCGCCACCGTCCGCGCGGCCCTTGTCAGCCAGCCGTCTCATCGCGCAGAATGCCGGCGTCCGGTCAGGTTGCGAGAGGATCGATTCTCGACCTCGGCGGACCCTGCCGAGCCTGGCACCGCCTCACGGGCGAGCTCAGCTTGAGCGGAGGCGCATGCGCTGTGCTGCAGGCATCGCGTGCTGCAAGTGGCCTTCGACTGCAGTTTTTCCACCCGATTTCAGGAGTCAGGCGCGGTGCACCCCTTGTTCAAGGCTCTCATCGTCGCAGCAGTCATCGCCATCGCGATCGTCGTGTTCCGCTCACAGAGCCAGGCTGATGAGCAGTCCGGCTGGGCCCAGTACGGTGCGGCGGAAGCTCAAGGCCTGACCGTCGAGTCCCTGGAATCGGCCCGCGACCAGACGCGTGGAACCACTGCGGAGCCATGGATTGCATATCAACTTGCTGTCAAGTTGTACGAATCGGGCGGTCCTGGCAACTTTGATCGATCGAAGCAGGTCGCTCAGGAAGCGCTGAGCGCTTTCCCCGAGCACCCGATTGCCGAAAGGTTGCGCCACCTCATCGCGGTGGTCGGCAGCTACGCCGGTATGCCCGACAAGGCGTAGCAGGCCGCACATCCCCGCGCGCTGCCGGGCTGCGCATCCCCGACGCTGCCGCGGCGCGGCGACCACTGCACCGGTCCGCCTTGCATCACGGACAAGCGGCACCAGCTCGAAGCACGCGACACCTGGGTCATCGGCGCCCGCGCTGACTCCAGCCTGAACACAGCGGCAGCGTTGCAACGGCCCCATCCGGCCGAGATGGCGCACCACCCCGAATCAACCGGCGTCGCTTGTCTCTGCGGCAAGCGCCCCACCGGTC
>JBDTOH010000635.1:0-3377 GCA_039933355.1 Gemmatimonadota bacterium
CCGTTGCAAGCCGTATTCAGTGCACTGGTTACATCAAAGTGCCTGCTGCATCGACTCAACTGCTGTGGAAAAGGGACGATTACTTGAACCTGCCCCTCATCGCGCTTCCTTCCCGCGCAGATAGGCCGCGATCTCGACGTATTGCTGAGCCCGCGGGTCGTTCTCTTTCTCGCTCCGGTAGTGTTCGGCCCAGCCGAGCGGCGTGCCGTTCCACGCGGTGTCCTTCGCGCTCAGGTTCGCCCCGGCCTCGACGAGCACCCTGACCGCTTCCAACGACCCCGAGCAGACCGCGTGGTGGAGCGGGGTGCCGTGCGAGTAGAGATCGCTGCTCGGACCATTGACGTCGACGCCGAGACCGATCATCCGCCTGAGCGCCTCTGCCTTGCCGTTGAGCGCGGCGAGGACGAAGCCAAACTGCTTGTCCCTCGCGCTGGTGGTCTCTCCGAGACGGTCGACGTCGTCCCAGCGTCCCAGGCAAAGCGCCGGTCCCAAGGTCAGCGGGGCGCCTCGTTCGACGAGATGCGCCGCAGCGGCGATGTTCCCATTGACGAGGGCATTGGCCGGGTTTCCGTCCGGGGAAGCGCCGGCATCGACGAGCGCATCGATCAGCTCGATTTGAACCCCGCACTCCCGGGCGATCCACGACCAGGAGACGAGCCGGAGCGCGTAGTCGAGCTGCTCCTGGACACTCGTCAAGTCGCCCTGCTTTGCCGCCCCGATGATGGCCCGGGCCACGTCGGCGATGTTGCCCGGCAGCATGCCGGTGCGGACCGGATCCTCGGCGACGAACCAGAGGAGGTACGGTCGGTTGAAGAACCCGTCGAGCGCGCCGCCTACCTTGTCGCGAAGCCACGCACCCGGATTCTCGAGCCGATCTCGGACGAGCGTCGGGTGTGCGGCCAACAGGCGCTCGAGCGTGGCGACGTCGCCCGCGTCGATGGCCGCCACCGCGTCGCGGAATAACGCGTCGAGGGGGTCGGGACTGCTCACAGTTTGGGCACGAAGCGGCCGGTCTCGGCCTGGTACGCCCGATACGGCTCGCCAAAGCGCTCGAGCAGCTTTGCCTCCTCGGTCCGAGAACGGAGAACTAGCAGGGAAAAGACCATCGCACCGGTCACCAGCATGAACCAGTTTGCCGCGAGCAGGGCGATCGCGAGGATCAGCAGCGCCATGGCGACATAGAACGGGTGCCGGATCCAGCGATAGGGTCCGCGGGTTACGAGCGTGTGGTCTCGCCTGGTGACCACCGTGTCCGTGAGGTTCGTGCCGAGACTGCGGAGCGCCCACACGAGCAAGCCGAGGCCAAGCGCAAAGGGGATGAGGCCGGCCCAGCGGAGAGAAGCAGGGAGGGCCAGGGACGACCAGGCCATCCAAGCCGGATTCGCCATATACGCGAAGACCCCGAGCCAGAGCAAGAGCCCGATGGGGCGGAGCGTGAACAGGATGAATCGCCCTTCCTGCCGCCGGTCCAACGATTCCTTCGACGCCCAGGACTTGATCCTGTGATAGAGCGTGACCGTTAGGACGGCGAGAAAGCCGATGACGAGCGCGGTCCGGAAGGAGGACTCCTGATCCATCGTTAGAAGCCCGGCTCGGTCAACCACCCATGTCTACCGACGCCGTGTTCCCGTATACGGCGACCCCGGGGCCCGCGCCAACGGGGCCATAGCCCGCGAAGGCCGGGAGCTTGTACTTCCGCCAGGTCTCGTACCAGGCAATGTCGGCCTGGATCAGAAAGTCGAGCGGGATCGGCGGATGTCCCGCGAGCGAGGTGCCCGGCTCGACGCACCAGGTGTCCAGATGCGGGATCACCCCGTGCGACATCAGGAACTCGAACCCTTCGCTGGCCGACGCGACCGCTTCGGCGACGGTGGTGAACCCGGCCGGCTGCGCCATCTCGACGCCCGAGACCATGTTGGGACTGACGCCGCCCTCGCCCATGATGGCGACCGCCTCGACGAGACGCCGGACCCAGAGGTCGTATCCGACGTACTTGGCCTTGCCGGGAGCGATGATCTCGAACAGCCGCTTGTCCCACACCTCGAGGTTGGCGTTATGCGACGTGACGCCGGCATCGCGGAGCCGTTTCACGTTCTCGAGCGGCTGCGACTCGGTGATCATCACGATCGGAATCCGGTGGCCGAGCCGGGCTCGGATCGCTTCGATGTAGGGAAGGTTGAAGTCGGTGGCGTTGTCGGGCCCGCCCCGCACCGGCCGAACGATCGAGCCGCCGGTCATCAGGATTGTGAGCATCCGCTTGGCGGGGTCCGGCTCCTGCGCCATCGCGGCGAGCACCTCGACCACCTTCCCGAGATCCTTGATCGCATCGGCGGTGACGTGGTCACCCGTCAGCTTTCGGAGCTCCCGGAGGTTGTAGTTGATGTCGCAGAAACGGCACTCTTCCTTGTCGCCCCAGTAGTGGCAGGCGCGGAACGTCGTGATGAACGCGTAGGAGTTGTAGAGCAGGGGAACAACCTGCTCGTAGCGGAGCCCGTCCGGAAAGGTCTGCCCGTAGTAGGCGGGCTTGGAGGGGTAGACCACCTCAGCCAGCGGTACGCCGTTCTCGCAGATCATGGGCACGCCGTCAATCATCTCCACGACATACGGCGAATTGCCGTTCAACACCACGCGCACCCAGGTCCGCGCCAGATCGTGAGGGCCCGCCCGGAAGATGATATCCTCGGGCGCCGCTGTGCTCAGGCCCTCCTTCAGGTCGTGGTGGCCCGAGATATTATAGGAGAAGAGGTAATACGCCTGAGTCCGGCAACCACGCGCCGCCTCCATCGCGGCATCCGTGAACATGAGACCGCGACGGAGGAGATCTTCCTTCAGGATGACCTCGAGCGGCACGCCAGGATACTTGCGGGCGTAGGTCTCCACAGTTGGCGCGGCGGTGCCGGTGATGATGCCCATGCTCGAAGCTCCTCGTTGAAGCCGTGGCTCTCAAGGTAGATCGGCTGCTCGGGTCTCGCCAACTAGGGAATGGCCGGTACACCGATGAAGACATCGCGGCCCCAGGGGTCGCGCGAGGTTTCGGCCGAGAGCCCGGCTGTCGCGAACCATTCGAGCCAGCGAGCCCGGGAAAAGATTCCTTCCACGTGCCGATCGTGCGCGGCGGTCACCGTGCCGTCGGCGGCACTCAACAGGAATGCGTAGTCGACCACGTAGGTGTCGTCGTTCGGATCGGGGTCCCACCGCCACTCGAGATACCGGAGCGCTCGGCCGTCGTCCCCGTCATGGCCGCCGTCGTCGGCCCCGGGCTCGAAGGTTTCCCGCACGCAATCGGGCAGCACGGCCACCGTTCCACCGGGACGGCAATGCAGTGCAGCGGTCAGCAGGGTTGCCTGGACGTCGGCGGGCGTGGTCGCATACATGAT
>JBDTOH010000636.1:0-3371 GCA_039933355.1 Gemmatimonadota bacterium
CGCCCTTCGGCGTGCCCTTGCACTTGTCCCGCTTGTCGGGCACGCCGTCCCCGTCTTCGTCAACTTCGCCGCCGGCTGGGGCCGGGGTGGCGACTACCGACCCGGCCTTACGGGGGCGAACCAGACTGATTCCGAGGCTGGCCCCTACGCCGGTGTAATCGTATGTAGATCGGTTCCGCCCGAACACCTCACCGCGAATATTCACCGCTCCCCCGATTGGAACGCGAACGCCGAAAGCGGCAGTCGCTGCGCCGAATTGGTTGCATTGGAGGGAAAGGTAGGTGCAGTCGGAACTCGGCTTATAGAGGCCGTATCCGGCGCGAAGATACACGCTTCCGGATTCGCCGGTGGGAATGTTATAGAGAAGACTCCCCGAGTAATACAGCAGCGTGAAGCGATTCCGGGCCGCCTCGTTTTTCGGGGAAGTGGCCTCGATCTGGGCTTCGACCGAGAACCGGGCGGGGAGCCACAAGCCTAACCGCGCCGTTCCGCCAAAACCGCTGAGCGCGTCGACCGGCTTGATCTTGTTATGCCACAAGGCGGCGATGCCCGCCTCGACGGAGCCGGCGGCCTGCGCGCGGGCCGGAATTGCAGCCAAGCTGATAAGGCCCAGACAGGCGAGCCATCGACGAGCCTCCATAGTGTTATAGATAGGCCACTTACGGTGCATTCACAAGAGACACAGCCACCTTCCTGCCTGCTTTGAAACGGCCCGATCGTCCGCTACCATTGAGCCCGTGGGCAACTCGATTCAGAGATTCCGGAGAGCGCCGTGAAGGTCGCGATTCAATACTGCACCGCTTGAAACTACGAGCCGAGAGCCGCCCGGGTGGCGGCGGAGCTGACAAAGGCGTTTCCAGGGGCGGAGATCAAGATGATCCCGTCGTCCGGCGGGGTCTTTGAGGTGACGGTGGACGGGAAGCTGGTGTTCTCGAAGAAAGCGTTAGGCAGGCACGCGGAGCCCGGTGAGGTCGTGGGGCTTCTGGCCAGGAAGTGAGGGAGACGCAGCGCTCGCGTCACCCGAGCAGGAGCTCTATGCGGATTGCCATCTCCACCGGCGGCGGCGACGCGCCTGGCCTCAATGCCGTGATCCGGGCGGTCGTCCTTTCGGCCTACCAGCGGGGCTGGGAGGTATTCGGGATTCGGCGCGGCTACGACGGCCTCTTCGAACGAGGCAACGGCCACCGGTTCGCCTATGCCGGCTGGAGCGGCTCCGATCGCCGGCGGGGTGAGCCGCGGGGCGGCCTCATGACGTTAGGTCCGGATCAGGTCCGCGGCATCACCCACCTGGGCGGTACGATTCTCGGCACCACCAATCGCGGGAACCCGTTCTGCTGGCCGACGCGGCAGCCCGACGGCTCCGTCATCGAGGTCGACCGCTCGGACGAGATCGTCCTTGCCTTGAAGGCAAACCGTCTCGACGCCCTGATCGCGATCGGCGGCGACGGGAGCCTCGCCATCGCGAACGAGCTCGGCAAGAAGGGCGTGCCCGTCGTTGGAGTGCCCAAGACCATCGACAACGACGTCGTCGGCACCGAGGCCACCTTCGGATTCGATTCGGCGGTGAGCACCGCGACGGACGCGCTCGACAAGCTCCATACTACCGCGGAGAGTCACGACCGGGTCATGGTGGTCGAGCTGATGGGGCGGAACGCCGGCTGGATCTCACTTCATAGCGGGATCTCCGGCAGCGCCGACGTCATCCTGATCCCCGAGATTCCATTCGACATCGACAAGGTCTGCGACAAGATCCGGGCCCGCGAGGTGGCAGGTCGACACTTCTCCATCGTCGTCGTGGCTGAAGGCGCGAAGCCGCTCGGCGGCTCGGCCGTCCTGCTCGAGCAGGCGAAGACCGGCACGGCCGCGCGATTGGGCGGCATCGCCCAGCAGATCGCCGAAGCGATCACCACCCGCACCGGCAAGGAAACTCGGAGCCTCGTGCTCGGTCACCTGCAACGGGGCGGCTCACCGACCACGTTCGATCGGTTGCTGGCGCTTCGGTTCGGCTCGGCCGCGGTTCGGGCCATTGCGGAAGGAGACTTCGGTTCCGTCGTGGTCTATACCCCACCGACCGTGAGCCGGCGCAGGATCAGCGACATCATCGGCCAGCAAAAACTGGTTCCGCTCGACAGCGGAATCATTTTGACCGCGAGGAATCTCGGGATCTCGTTCGGGGATTAGGGACTAACTGCGGACGAAAGGTTTCGTCGGGCCGACGAGGTTCGAGCCGGGGCCTGGCTTCCACATCACCTGCCGCTCCACCAGCTCAGCCACATCGAAATCCTTTTCGGTGATCCCGCCCGCGCTGTGAGTTGAGAGCGCGACGGAGACCTTCGGCCACGTCACGAGCACATCGGCGTGATGATCGGCCGCTTCGCAGATGAAGGCGATGGCATTGGCTACCAGCATCGAGCCTCTCCAGCCATCCGTTTCGTAGGTGCGCCGAATGGCTTGATCCCGGTACTCCCAGCCGGCGAGTCTCGTCAGCTTGGCTCCAATCTCCTGATCCGTCAACGCACGATCCGCCATTCGCTCCCTCTCTTGTTTTCGACTGGCTCAGTTGCCCAGGTCCCGGGCCAAGCGGAATACGCCGCTCTGGCCCGGACTCTCCTCGACGTCCACTTCCACCGCCGTCACATTGCTGATCCCTTCCCGGCCGAGCTGGTCCCAGACATTATGGGCAAGAAACTCGGCCAAGCTTTCAGCGGTCGTATTGGCGATCGCGATCTTGCACACATTCGACGTCGGGAAGACGAACCGGGCGGCGCCGAGGTAGTCCACAATCGTCTGGTCCCCGTCGTCGCGGAGCGTCAACTTGGCGTTGCCCGTGGGCAGAATCACCTTGTGGTCCATCGCATCGACATAGGGTCGGAGCACCCGTTTCAAGACCGCAAAATCGACGACGAACGCGCATTCGGGGTCGAGACTACCCTCGACCGTCACAGTCACCTGGTAGTTGTGGCCGTGGAGCGACTCGCATTTGTGGCCGCTCAACGTTATGAAATGGGCCGACGAGAACGTCAGGTAGTCTTTGGAGACGGTGACGCGAAAAGGGGCGCGCATGGGTGGAATATAGGGAGTCGAGCTTAGGGAGTAGGGCTTAAGGCTTGAAGCATACCCTAGGCCCTAGCTCCTACGCCCTCCCAAGATATTCCGCTCGAAGCTCTTTCTTCAGCACCTTCCCGAGCGCGTTGCGCGGGAAGCTGTCCCGCAGCTCGACCCGCACGACCCGCTGATGTCTGCCGACGCGCTCGTTGATCCATTCCTTGAGCGCAGCGACGTCGGGCGTGGTTCCTGGCTTAGGGATGACGAGCGCGAGAGGTACTTCGTCCCACTTGGGATCGGGCAGTCCGATCACGGTGACGTCGGTC
>JBDTOH010000637.1:0-3353 GCA_039933355.1 Gemmatimonadota bacterium
ACGGGGTTAAGCCGCGGCACGGAGCTCGAACATCACTGGGCTGAGATAGCCCAGGGTCGAGTGCCGTCGTTGGCGATTGTAAAACCGTTCGATGTAGTCAGCCAGGTCGTGCTGCGCTTCGGTCCGGGTGACGTACTGGTGGTCATCGACCCGCTCCACCTTGAGCGAATGAAAGAAACTCTCCGCCACCGCGTTGTCCCAGCAATTGCCCGTCCGGCTCATGCTGCAGGTGAGCCCGTGCGTTTCGAGGAGCGCTTGGTACGCCGCGCTCGTATACGGCGTCCCCTGATCCGAATGGTGGAGCAGGCCGGCCGTGGGGCGCCGGGTCGTGAGCGCCCGCTGCAATGCGGTGATGGCCAGCGCCGCCGTCGGATCGGCCCCGAACGCCCACCCCACGACGCGGCGCGAATACGCGTCGAGCATCACGGCGAGGTAGCCCCAGCCCTCCCCCGTCGGGACGCAGGTCATATCCGCCAGCCAGACCTGATTGGACCGCGGCACCGTGAACCGGCGCGCCAGCTGGTTCGGCGCGACGGGCCGGCTCGGATCGCGCACGGTGGTCCCGTAATAGCGGCGGGCCTGTTTCGCGCGAATCCCCGCGCTCCGCATCAAGTGGGCGACGCGATGCCGCCCGCACCGCCACCCGCGGGCGTGCAACTCGGCATGCATCCGCGGACTCCCATAGGTCCGATCGACATCGTTATGGACCTGTCGGATGGCGGCGACCAGGGCTCGACCGCCTGCTTGCCGGCGGCTCTCCGGCCGCGTACACCACGCGTAGAAGCCGCTACGGCTCACACCCAGGAGCCGGCACCGTCGGGCGATCGCGACCGGCTCTCGTGCCGTGAGAATGGCGCGGTATTTCACCGCGCGTCCTTGGCGAAGAACGCCGCCGCTCGTTTTAAAAAATCCCGCTCCGCGCGCAGCTGCACCACCTCGCGACGCAACCGCTGGAGCTCGCTGTCGTCGGTCCGGGCATTGCCATTCCCGGGGAACGCGGTGGCCGCATCGACGGTGACCTGGTCCTTCCACCGCCGGATCACCTGGCCGTCCACCCCCAATTCGCGAGCGACTTGGGCCAACGAGAGACCCGTCGCCAACTGCCGAACGGCCTCCAACTTGAACTCGCGACTGAACCGTCGTCGTGCTTTTCCCATCGGACACCTCCTGGTCGAAAGCTCGCTCCGACCTAATAGGGTGTCCACTGATTCAGGGGAAGATCAAGGGCTCGCCCATGTCCTCGAGCGCACGGACCTCGGGTTCGCCCTCGAGCTTGGGCAAGGGGCCCCGGTTCGGCCGTGACGTTAGGCGGCAGATGGACGAGCGAGCGGCACCTGCCTGGGCTAGATCGCGTGCGGGGGCGCCGGCCCCGTCTCGAAACCTAACCGACCTCGATCCACCCTTCGCTGACGAGAACACTGGCTCCGCCAACCCGCGTAACAATCACGGTTCCGCCCCGCTTCTCAGCGGCCGCCTCGAGGACGCTGGGGCGTCCCATTTCGACTCCTTGGCTGATCCGCCAGTGGTACATCCCGTCCGTCGCGCTGTCGTAGTGCGCCAAGAGCCCCGCGAGCGCGCAGTTCGCGCTGCCCGTGGCAGGATCCTCGATGACTCCATCGAGCGGTGCAAACATGCGGGCCCGAATGGTGAACTCGTCCGCGCTCAGCGTGTAGAGGTGGACATCGGGCACTACCCCCTGCCCGATGAGCGCCTCGACCCCGGTTACGTTGGACCGCGCTCGCCCCAAGGCCGCGCGATCCCTGAGCTCTGCGAACAGGAACGGCAGTCCGACAGACGCAACCTGAGGCAGGTGCGTTCCGGTCACGACGTCCTCTGGTGCGAGCGACACCGCCCCCGCCAGCGACTCGGCCGAAACCGTCTTACCGAGCGTGAGCGGCTGAGGCGCCGCGAGCTCGCACCAGATCGGCTTGCCCGGATCCTTCCGAATCGTGATCGGGACCACGCCGGCCTTCTCCTCGAACGTCACGGTGGTCGTCGGACCGAGTTCGCCGAGCGCGCCCGATGTCGCCAGCGCGAACGCCGTCCCGATGTTTGGGTGACCGGCGAACGGCACTTCCATGGTCGGCGTGAAGATGCGAACCCTGCGGGTGTGCCCGGCCTCCGGCGGCAGCACGAAGGTGCTCTCGGAGAAGTTGAATTCCCGGGCAACCTGCTGCATCTGGCGGTCCGAGAGGCCGGCCGCCTCGGGCAGGATCGCGAGCTGATTGCCGCCGAAGCGCGTCTCGGTGAACACGTCGCAGATGAAATAGCGGTACTTCACGGGACCTCCCTTGTCTCGTTCGTCCAGCGACCATCTCATGTCCGTCCGGCGGGAGCGAGGAATTTAGGCCGCGGTGTCCGGACTCGGCGAGCGCCAGAACCCTCGGGATGACTTAGGCAGGTCGGGATGACTTGCGCCACCGCCGGTTACCGATTAACGCGCCGCGCGGAACGTGACCACGAGCGCATCCCGATACGCCGGCTCTCCCGGGCGGCTCGCGTGGAGCGGGGTGACCCCGTGCCAGACCCGCCGATCGTCGAGGAAGACCGCGTCGAGCGGATCGTGCAGCTCCATGGTGCCGATCGGGCGTTGGTCTTGGTCTCCGATCGCGGTGACGCCACCCGCCACGTTGTGGCGCGCGACCAGGGCCACGAGCACCCAATCCACGCCGTCGCGATGCATGCCCTCCGGCGTCGGCTTTCCCTCGTGCGTGGCATCCGGCTCGATCCGAAATTGATGCATCTCGACATCCCAGGCGTTAGGCGCCTGCCGGCCGCTCGCGCCGGCAAACGCCGTCCGGCAGAGCGTCAGGATCCGGTGCGTGACCGGATGGGCGGCGATCGGGTCGGTGATTGGATCGAACCATCGATCGATCCCGCCATTCAGCTGGTTGTAGTCGCGACCCTGATAGTGCGGTTGGTGCGGCTTGCGGACGATGGCGTCGGCCGTCACCGAGAACGCCCCGAACCGGCGCCGGCGATACCGGCCACCGTCCGCCATGAATTGGTCGACACCGAGGTCGTTCCAGCTGGCGGCATACGGATCCCAGTCTGCCAGCGCCTCCCGTCCCAGCAGCTCCTTCATCTCCGCCGCCGGCACGGCCCGATACCCAGGCTCGGCCAGTCCAGCGAGAATCGGCTCGATCGCGCTCATACGGCTCCTCCGTTTACTCGGCCGCGGCTCGCAGGATCGCCGCGACCGACTGGTCGACATCGGCGTCGGTGGTCGCCCACGACGACACGCTGATCCGCATTGCTTCTCGCCCCTGCCATCTCGTGCCGCCGGCCCAACAGACGCCGTCGGCCTGGATCCGGGCGATGACGCGCCGAGTCTTCGCGTCGTCGCCGAAAGC
>JBDTOH010000638.1:0-3344 GCA_039933355.1 Gemmatimonadota bacterium
TCGAGATTCGGGCCGCCCTCTCCGGCACTCGATCCGCCGCGGGTCAGGACTGGTTGGAGATCACGGTCTCCGATACAGGAATCGGTATCGCCGAGGCAGACCTCGGCAGGATCTTCAACGAGTTCGAGCAGGTCGGTAAAGCTGGGCGCGAGCATGAGGGTACCGGTCTTGGCCTGGCGCTGACCCGCCGGCTCGTCGAGCTCCATGGCGGACGCGTCTCGGTCGAAAGCGAGCTGGGCCGGGGCAGCAGGTTCCGCTTCACCCTGCCCTTCGGCACGGGTCGAGCCGAGCCTGGTCGCGCGGCAACGAAACCCGCCGAGCCGGACGGCGGCGGGCATGGACCTCTGGTGCTCGTGATCGACGACGAGCCGCAGGCGCGGGATCTCCTGACCCACTATCTGCTCGACTCGGGCTATCGCGTCGTCGCCACCGCCAAGGGCGCGGAGGCGGTCGCGCTCGCTGATCAACTCCATCCCGACGTGATCACGCTGGACATGCTGATGCCGGACCGGGACGGCTTCCACACGCTCGCCGAGCTCAAGGCCACCGCAGCCACGAGCTCGATCCCGGTGGTCGTCGTTTCCGTCAGCGACCGGCCCGAGCTCGGCTTCAGCCTCGGCGCCGCCGACTGGCTCGTCAAACCGGTCCAACGAGCCGCGCTCCTCGCCGCGCTGGAGAGGACGATCGGCGGCCGGGCGATCGAGGCGAAGACCGTGCTGGTGGTCGACGACGAGCCCGCCGCAATCGAGTACGTGACGGAGGTGCTGGAGCAGCAGGGCTTTGCCGTGCTCACCGCCACGAGCGGCTTGCGCGGCATTGAGCTCGCCTGCACCAAGGTGCCGGACCTGATCGTGCTCGACCTCATGATGCCCGAGGTCAATGGCTTCGACGTCGTGCGCGCGCTCCGCGCGCATCCGCAAGCGAGCGACATCCCCATTCTCATCGTGACGGCGAAGGAGCTGACCGACGGGGAGCGCACCTCGCTCCGGAGTAGCGTGCAGGCGATCGTTCAGAAGAAGGGCGGCCGGGAGGAGTTGCTGGCAGAGCTGAGCCGGCTCGCCCCCCTCGGGGTGGCGGTCGGGAGTCCCGGATGACGTCGAGCTTTGCCATGATCGACACCGCTGAATCCTCCCGGATTCTCGCGTCCGCGCTCGAGCAGGCGGCGGAATCCATTGTCGTGACCAGAGCCGCAATGGGCAAGGCGGGGCCCGAAGTGCTCTTCGTCAACGCCGCATTCTGCCGGCTCACCCTCTATGCGCCGAGCGAGGTCGTCGGACAAGACTTGGATCTCCTCCAGGGACCGCGGTCCAACCGCGGGATTCTCGAGCAATTGCGCGAGCGTGTCTCGCGGGGGCTGCCGTTTACGTCGGAGTCGATCGCGTACCGGAAGGACGGAACCCAGTTCCTCGCGGAATGGGATCTTGCGCCGGTCTTCGACGAGCAGGGCCGGGTGACGCAGTTCGTGGCGATCCTGCGAGACGTCACGGGACTCCGGCGGGTTCAGGCGGAGCTGTTGGAGGCAAAGGCCCTTGCAGAAGCCGCCGATCATGGCAAGTCCGCGTTCCTCGCGACGATGAGCCATGAGCTCCGGACCCCGCTCAACGCCATCATCGGGTTCTCGGAGCTCTTGGACGAACGGGCTCCGGGCCCGCTCAACGAACGCCAGGGGAAGTATGTGACCAACGTCCTGACCGCCGGACGCTCGCTCCTCGATCTGATCGATCAGATCTTGGACCTCACCCGGGCGGACGTCGGTCAGATGACGCTTCACCTGACGAAGTTCAGCCTGGAGGACGCGGTCCATGACGTTCAGCCCCTCGTGCAGGCGCTCGCCGAACGAAAGCACCTCAGGCTTCGGATCGAAGTGCCCGACTCGTTGCCGCTGATTCGCGCCGACGCCCGCAAGCTCAAACAGATCATCTACAGTCTGTTGACCAGCGCGATCCGGACCGCGTCTACAGCCGGCGATCTCGAAGTGAGCGCAAGGCACTATGTGAGCGGGTCGTCGGGGTCGGAGTGGTTTGACATGATCGTCTCGCGTTCCACCGGCGATGCCAAGGACGACGCGATGGCGCGCGAGGAATTTGACGTCGACGAAGCCCCCGGAATCAGTAGCCCCGATGCGGGGCTGGGACTCGCGCTAACCCGGCGGCTGGTGGAGCTCCACGGCGGTCGAGTCGTCCTCGATGCGCGGCCCGGCGGTGGGCTCGCCTTCAGGCTCACGCTGCCAGGTGATCCGAACCCGGGCATCCGCGGGAGCGTGAGCGCATGGCTCGTAAAGCCGGTCGACCGCAATGAGCTGATCGGCGTCGGACGCGACGTCATCAAGGAACGAAAGGAATGAGTCAGACCAGGGTGCTCATCGTCGACGACAGCGCGCTCAACCTCGAGCTGGTGACGGACGTCCTCGAGGGAGCCGGATACGCAGTGCGCCAGGCGCGCTCCGCCGAGGAAGGACTGAGCCTTGCGCGGGCCGAGTCGCCCGACCTCATCCTGATGGACATTGGCCTTCCCGGAATGGACGGACACGCCGCCGTGCGCGAGCTCAAGGCCGATCCGCTGACCCGCGCAATCCCAACCGTGGCGCTCACCGCGTTCGCGATGGCGGGTGACGAAGACCAAGCCTACCAATCCGGATTCGACGGCTATATCACCAAACCCATTCACACCCGCACCCTGACGCAGACGATCGAGCGGCTCCTGGTCGCAGGCGCGAAGCCGTTATGAACGGGCCGGCGGAGTGGATCGCACGAGTGGCGCCGGGTCGGATCCTTGTGGTCGACGATCACGAGCCGAACCGCCAGTTGCTCGCGGACATTCTCGAGATGCAGGATCACGTCGTGATCACGGCCACGAGTGGAGCCGAAGCGCTCGCTTCGGTGGCAGAGCGGCAGCCGGACTTGATCCTCCTCGATGTGAACATGCCGGACATCGATGGGCTCGAGGTCTGCCGGCGGCTGCGCGCCGATCTCGAGACGGCCTCCCTGCCGATCATCCTGGTCACCTCGCTCACCCATCGCGAACATCGGCTGGACGGGATCGCGGCCGGTGCCAACGACTACTTGACCAAACCGATCGACCGGCCCGACCTGTTGCTCCGGGTTCGCAATGCCCTTCACATGGGTCAATTGCACCGCAGGCTCGCCACGCAGTACGAGGATCTGCAACGGCTCGAAACGCTGCGAGACACGCTCGTTCACATGCTGGTGCACGACCTCCGATCGCCGCTGCATGGCGTGATGTTGTACCTCGAGGTCATCCGGCAACGGCTCCGCGAGGTCGGCCTGGCGGACGTTCTGGAAGACGTCGAGGAAGTGAGCACGAGCGTGGGAACACTCGCGGAC
>JBDTOH010000639.1:0-3333 GCA_039933355.1 Gemmatimonadota bacterium
GGCCGGGCGTGCGGGTCCGCTCCATCTCCGCGGCCACGACGGAATCGATCCGCCCGAGCAGGACGGAGCGAGGTACTTGGGCCCGAGCCGCTCGAGAAGAGACCACGAACCCGAGCAACAGCAGAAACCGCACGATACGGATCCCCTCTGTCATGAAACTGTCATCGACTCGAAAGATGCCCGCCATGGCGCCGCCTTAACGTAACCTATCCTCGAAGGAGGCAGACATGGCGGGAGGCATCTCCGTGGGCGGCGCGCGAGTCGCCTCCGAACCGAATGTCATACCCCTCATCGACATCCTGCTGGTGCTCCTGATCATTTACATGATCATCAATGCGCAGGTCCGGCACGTCCTCGACCTCCAAGTCCCCCCGGCCGAAGCGCCCAGGCACGGCTCTCCCCAACAGATCGTGCTCGAGCTGCTGCCGAACGGCGGCTTCGCGGTGAATGGGCAACCGGTGCCTGACGCCGACCTCGACGCGACCCTGCGGGCCATTTATTCGGGCCGGACGGCGAAGCTGCTGTTCGTGAAGGCGGCCGGAAGCCGGACCTACCAGGACGTCGTCTCAGCCATGGATCGGGCGCGAGGCGCAGGGGTCGAGGTGCTCGGCATCGTACCGCGATAAACGATGCCGCGGGGGCCGGTCCCCAACCATTCAGCATCGATCTACGACAAGCGCCAGGCCGAAGCGCGACAGGTGAGCCGGATCAGGGCGACTTTCGGCGTCATGCAGCCGGCACCGACCGCGCTCCGGCCACCCACGGGTCTCTCGTACGATCGCTCTAGACCGGCGGCGCCCGCCTAACTGAAACCCGGCGTCTCGGCGGCAGCGGGCTACCGTCTCACTCGCGTGCTGGCGCCGCGATGTGGTCGAGTGGGAATGGGACGGGGGCGCGTTCCTCAAGAGCCGGTCGGCCGCCGGCGTCCCGTTTCCACAGAGCCGCGCGCTCGCGGCCCTCCCCGACGGGCGGTTCGTATTGTACGACTGGTTCACGACGCGGGGAGTCGAAATCCAACCCAGCGGAAATGGACTCGCGCTGGTCGCGCCGGGGGGCTGATCCAGGCCAGTCGTCCGCTGAGGAGGAGGTTCGCGCCGGCGACGGCCTGCTCGCGTTCGCCCGAGGGAGGCGCCGTCAGCGCCGGATGGCGGTATTCGCCCCCGAAGCAGCTCGTTCGCGAAGCCCGCCGGCCGCCAGGATGATCAGCGCCGAGACAGCCCAGCCGACCGCGAGGGCCCACGAAAGGCGGGGTTGGTCGGCATCTCCGACAAGCGGGCGGAGATAAGACGCGAGCGTGTTGTTGACGCCGTGCAGGAGAATGGCCAAGACGACGTTCTGCCCGCTTCCGAAGTAGATCCACGTCAGCACGATCGCCACGAGCCCGATCTGGAGGATCTCCGGGATGAGATTCGCGAGGTCCAGCCTGCCGTGTTCGAAGAACAACGGCAGATGCCAGAGAGCCCAGGGCACCGCGAGGAGACCGGTCGCCGCGAGGAGCGAACGATTGCGGGCGAGCCGGGGAAGCGCGTAGCCGCGCCATCCCGGTTCTTCACCGAACGGTCCTCCAAACAGAACGACTATCGGGAAGAGGGTGAGAATCGCGGTCCACGGCTGAAGACCGGCCGTGGAAATCGTCAATCCGCCCGTGCGCGCGGTGGCTCCGATCGCGACCAGCCGCACCAGTACGGGAAGACCGACCGCCGCGAGATACCAACCCCAATGAGCCCGAAACGCCACGAGCCGGCTCAGCTCACGCCTAACGCCAGGCCATCGCTCGGCGATCCCGACCACGATCAGCAGCGCCAGGAGCGGCCCGAGCGGATTCTGCCAACCTTCCGAAATGACGCCAACCGCCGCGAGCCCCCACGGAAGCCACGACAGCACGAAGGCGAGGACGAAGAACAGCGGGAGCTGCCGGGTAGTCACCCACGTTCGAAACGGACCCGTGGTGGGGGAGACACGCGAATCGGTGGGCAACGCCGACATAGCCAGCTCCGAGCGAATGGAGAGTGAATTCGGCAAGTCCGACGGCTTACGCGGGGCAGGCTTAGACAGTTTCACGTTTCCACTATCCCCGGGCACTTCGGCTCGAGCGCGGCACCGCGTTGCCGAACCCGCTGACCGCGCTACGTTGCTCGAGCATGGATCCCACCGATCGGTACCGGGCCGCGTACAGCCTCGCCGAAGCGTGGATCGAACGGCGGTACGGTCTTCCCGTCGTGATCACCGACGTGCCGGACCCGTTCACCGGCGACCTCGACGGCGCGTCGATCCTCGTCGACTACGACCTCGACGCCGAGGATGCGCTGTTCATCCTCGTCCATCTGTTCGGGCACACCGTGCAATGGAACGTGAGCCCCGCCGATCGCGCGCTCGGCCTTCTCGACGTGCGCGATGCATCCGAAGAGCTGCTTGCCACGCTCGCGCGCTACGAGCAGACCGCCGCCCGTTACTCGCTCCAGCTCTTTCACGAAGTCGGCGTCGACGATCTCGATCAGTGGCTGACTGACTTCGCGGCCTGCGACATCGCCTATCTGATGCATTTCTATCGCACCCGCGAGAAGCGACCGTTCCGCAGCGTCTGGAAGGACGGCACACCGCTCCTCCGGCCGCTGGCGCTCGCTCTGGAGCCAGGAATTGATGGCGGAAGGCTTCACTCGCCTCACCTGGGAGATCGTGGGCGGCGCGGACGGGGTCTCGAAGCTCACAGTCACCCACGAGCTCGACGCTGCGCCCAAGATGGCGGAGCAGGTTGGCGGGAAGGTGCCGAACGCGGGCGGCGGGTGGAGCTTCGTGCTCAGCGACCTCAAGACGCTGCTCGAGACCGGTCAGCCGCTCGCAGGCTGCCCGTATTGATCGCGGGAGTGGACCCGGCGGCGGCTCTGCGCAGGCAGGGCCCCGACCCGCCGGTCACTCGACCTCGCTGGTGGCTCGGGTCTCGGCGACCACGACGGTCTTGATGTTCACGAACTCGCGAATGCCGAGCGTGCCTAACTCGCGGCCGTAGCCGGATTGCTTGACCCCGCCGAACGGCACCCGCGGATCCGACGCAACCATTCCATTGACGAACGTCATCCCCGCCTCGAGACCCCGCACGAACCGTTCGCGCTCGCTCGGGTCGGCGGTCCACACGCTCGAACCGAGGCCGTAGGGAGAATCGTTTGCGACCGCGATGGCCTCGTCGATGTCGCGGACGCGATGGATGAGCGCCACCGGACCGAAGATCTCGTCGCGGTACGCCGGCGCCGCGGGTGGAATGTCGGCCAGCGCGGTGGGCGGATAGAAGTAGCCGGGCCCTTCGAGCGGTCGCCCGCCGAGCAGCAGTCGGGCTCC
>JBDTOH010000640.1:0-3331 GCA_039933355.1 Gemmatimonadota bacterium
GGTGCCGCTCCAATACCGAGCCGATCGGCGATCTCATAGAGCGGGGTCTGCCAGTCGGGTCCCTCGAGCAGCCGGGCCCGGCGGACGATCCGGCGGACCGAGAACGCCCCATAGGCGAGCCAGCCGGCGAGCGCGAGCGCCACCGCCGCCCAGACGACGAGCAGCGTTAGGCCGGCGCCACGCGGTTGGTCAGCGAGCATATTCCACCATGGCCGCCGCCTCCGAACCGCTCTCACGCGCGAATGAGCTTGGCAGCACCTGCATCGGGAGGGGGCTCCACGCCGCCAGGAGCGGGAGCACGACGAGCGCGCCGAGCACCACGAGCCAGACGACGTGCCGCGAGCCTGCTGAGGCGCGACGCATAGCCAAAGCGGCGCCGAGAGCCGCTACGAGAAGGCAGGTCGCCTTGAGCAGGATGAGGAGCATCAGGAACGCCGACGGATGGCCGGCCGCCGCGTTCGAGAGCAGGTCGTACCCGGGAACTGTCGCCATGACCTACCTGCCCTTCTGGCGCGCGCGCCGGATCTGGTCTCGGAGCCGGGAGATGTCGGTTTCGCTGATTTCCGCGTCGGATCGTCTGAGCAGCGCAGTGACCGCCTGCTCGGTCGAGCCGGCGAAGTAGGTGCGGACGACGTGTTCGAGCACATCGTCGCGCGCCTCCAGCGTCGACTTGACCGGGAAGTAGACATACCTCGGCCCGTCTTCGTTGTAAGAGATCAGGTTCTTCTCGCCGAGGATCCGGAGGACGGACCGGACCGCGGAGTAGGTCGGCGGATCGGGGAGGTCGTTCATGATCTCGGATACGGTCGCCTTGCCTCGGCGATGGAGAATCTCGATGACCTGCCGTTCCCGGCGGCTGAGCTCTTCGGCGGGGGCGGGGGGACGAGAGCGTTTGGTCATGGCGGGCGTGGGCCTCGTGACAGCGTGCGGGAATCCGGATACTGCTGATTTTTCAACTGTGCTGATTATTCAACACTTCCACGTTGAAGTCAAGGTTCTGTGGCCTAGAACCCCTTCGCGAGCCCGTTCCCGCGCCGATCGACCGCGCCGGCCAGGTATCCCTCCGGCGTTCGCATGATGCCCACCGCCTGACCGATCCTGCCGACCTCGTGCAGACGGTAGCCCATGCGCTCGAGCTCGGGCCTGGTGTCGGGCGAGAGCGCCAGCTCTTCGTAGTCGATCTGATCGGGCAACCATTGGTGATGGACCCGCCGCTCGTCGATTGCTTCGCCGAGATCCAGACCCCACACGGTCACGTTGAGATAGACCTGCAACACCGTGTTGATGATGGTAGGCCCACCTGGACTGCCCATCGTCATGAAGAACTTTCCGTCTTTGCGAACGATGGTCGGTGTCATCGAGGAGAGGGGCCGCTTGCCGGCTTCGATCGCGTTCGCCGCGGCGCCCAGCATGCCGTACTGGTTCGGCGCGCCCGGTTTCGCCGAGAAATTGTCCATGTTGTTGTTCCAGAGGAACCCGGCTCCCGCGGCGACGGCGCCCATGCCATACGCGCTGTTGAGAGTGTAGGTCACCGCGACGACGTTGCCGAAGCGGTCGGCGACGGTGTAATGCGTCGTTTCCGTCGATTCCACCAGTCCATGCTCGACGCCATCGCTCTTCCCCGCCCTCCCGTCCTTCGGCAGGAGCTGGCGGCGTCGATCGAGGTACTCCTTCGAGATGAGTCGGCTGACCGGCACGCTGGCATAATCGGGATCGCCGAGCCAGTGGTTCCGGTCGGCGTAGGCGAGCCGCTGCGCTTCGGTCACCAACTGGATGGCCTTCGCCGAGTGATAGCCGGCCTTCTTGAGCTCCGTTACGTCGAGCAATCCGAGAATCTGCGCCAGCACGACGCCTCCGGAGCTGGGCAACGGATGGGTGATGAGCTCGTAGCCGTTATGCTGGAATACGAGCGGCTCGCGAGGCTTGGCCCGGTAGCCCTCGAGATCGGCGTGGGTGATGAGGCCGCCCTGAGCCTTCATGTCGGCGACGATCAGATCCGCGACTCGACCTTCGTAGAAGCCCCGGCGACCGAGCCGGGACACGTCGGCGAGCGTGAGCGCCAGCTCCGGCTGCCTGAGCGCATCGCCCATCTTGGGGCCGGCGCTGTCCGGGCCGAGCGCAAAGGCTTTCCGGGTGGATTCCCACCGGCGGAGCTCGCGGTGGCGCCGAAGGTCCTGCTCGAGCGAGTAGGGTATCGGAAAACCATCGCGGGCCAGCTTGATGGCGGGAGCGAGCACCGCTTCACGCTTCGACCGGCCGAAACGCTCGAGCGCGAGGAGCAATCCGTCCACCGTGCCGGGAACGCCAATCGCCTGGTAGGACGTGACCCCTACGTCCGGCCTAACGTTGCCCTGGGCGTCGAGGAACATGTCGCGGCCGGCGGCGGCCGGCGCCCTTTCCCGGAAGTCGATCGCGACCGGCCGGCCGTCTGCCGTGAGGCCGACGAGAAAGCCGCCGCCGCCCAAGTTACCGGCCGCGGGATAGGTGACCGCGAGCGCAAAACCTACGGCGGCGGCGGCGTCGAACGCGTTGCCGCCTTGTTTCAGGATCTCGAGACCGGCCGCGGTAGCGAACGGCTCCGGCGAGGCCACCATGCCGTTGGCCGCGACGGACGGGCGGGGTTCGATCGGGAGCGTGATAGCGGCAACGGCGAGCAGCAGCGGCCTTCCGTAGAGACTGGTCAACGGCATGCCCATGGGTAACCTCCTCAGCAGTCGGCTCGAGCTCGGAGCTTTGAGACCAGCGCGACGCGTGTAGTCCTACTTCACGCTCGTCTTGGGCTCGGAGGAAACTTAGCTCCCGAGGTCTCCGCTCGACGGCGGGGGCAGCTCTCGTCGCGAGGATTCCGAATTTGGTAGGGGGACCACCGGGCGCCGCGTGTCGAGCGCGTGCGAATCCATGTGCCGCAAGCCAAGGGGCGCTGTCGGACTGTCGGCGTCCGCCAGCGCTCTGCGACGGATGATCGGGCCGGATCCGCGTCGATATACCTGAGGTGAACCTATGAGTCCGACAAACCGAGGGTCTCCGGCTCCGATCGATTCGTCCCGTCCAACGTGCCGTGAGCGGCTGACCCAGATCGGGGGAAGCCGCACAAATTTGTTGAAGCGCGCGTCAAACTCGCGAACGTGGACGTCAAATTCCCTGACCAGTCGATCAAAATGTTCCAAGCGGACGTCCAATCGCGGGACGGAGCCGTCGAGACGGCGAATGGATCGGCTCAACCGCAGGACGGGGCCGACCAACTCTGTTCAGCAGCCAGACAAATGTCTCACGTAGTCGCCCGAGCGGTTTCCGAGCCTGGGGATGCCGAAGCAGGAGCCGCCAAATCGTC
>JBDTOH010000641.1:0-3328 GCA_039933355.1 Gemmatimonadota bacterium
CGAAGGGAAAGTCCTGGACCAGCTCAACAATACCAGGTAGACCAAGAAGGGCCGGCTCACCGCCGGCCCCTTCGCGTTACTTCTTCTTCTTGTGGTTGGCCTTCGGGGCTGGTTTCTTCGCGGCCGCCATGACCTTTTTGACCTCGGCTTTGACCGGCTTCACCTTCTCCTGCCGTGCCGCAGGCTTCACTTCGTGCTTCACTACGACCGGCTTCGGGAGCGGGACGACTTTGGCAATCTTCCTGTTCTTCTCCCGCTCAGCGGCCCGCTCGGCCCGCTTTTCCATGGCGCTCTTCGCCTCGGTCGTAACTCGGTCGGCTTCGTCCTGAGCCATCAGGTTGCGCCGGACCGCGTACTTGAGGATTTCCTCAGCATCGGCCATATCGAAGTCCCGGATCCGGACGCCGGCTCGGATCAGGTTGACGAAAGCGTCGGCGACCGGACTTCGCAGGACGTGCGCGATCCCGGGGAGGGTCTCCATCAAAGTGGAGATCTGGGTCCCACCAAGGTCGGTTACCACGGCATCCCCCACTCGTGAGAAGCGTCAGGAAAACGCGACGGCAACGTACCATGGCAAGCAGGGGAACGTCAAGAAAGGCCCAGAACCGCCTAACGAAACTGCTGGAAGTTGCTAGAACAACCCCCGAATAAAGGCCGCGAGATAGGTGCCCCGAATCGACGAGCTCGCCGAGGACTTGGGGCCGACCGATCCGACGTCGTAGCGGACCATTGGTTCGAACACGACTCGGTCGCTGAGCCCGACCTCGAGCCGCCCGGACGCTCCAATCATCTTTCCGCTGCTGGCGTCTTGGGACAGGAGCTGACCCTCCACCCCTAGAGATCCAGTCAGCCGAGAAGCGAGCGGCCATCGCGCCAAAACCCCGCCGCTGGTGAGCGACTCGCGATTACCGATCGACAACCCCAAGGATTCCCCGGAGCTCCGCCGAACGTGCCACCCGTAGAACAAGGCGGAACCGGACCCGACGGCGGTTGCGAGGCTGACCTCACCGATCCACCGCTTGCCAGGACGATACTGGCTGGTCGACTGTCCGGACGGGCTCAGCTCGTCGGTGCCCAACGTGCTATAGGTAAGGCCGATCGTGAAGCGCGACGCGCTCACGACTCGATCGGCACCGATTCGGACTCGGCCCTCGATGCCGGGATCGTACTTGAATGGACCGTTCACATCGACGTATGGGGTGTAGGCCTGCGTGGACCGAAGACTGCCGGCGATCCCCACATTCCACTCGCCGGCAGGCACCGCAGCGGCGAGGGCGGCGGTGACGGAAAGGCCATTGGCGTACGAGCTCACCGGGAAGCCGTAGAATGGCGAGGAGACCGCGCCGAGAAGGTTGAAGTCCTGAACCGGAGCTTTGGTTTGGCCGGTAGGAAGATTCACGACCGCCGTCGCGACCAGGAAATCGCGGCCGAAAGTGTACGCCGCTCGGATCTGCGTGTCGGTGAGAGCGCTCACGGTGCGCTTGGTTCCGTCGGACCCTTCGAGTGTGGTAGAAGCGTAGCTCGTCCCGACGTCGAAGCTGAGTCGTCCGGCAGGAATCACCAGCCCGGCCGGAAAGACGAGTTGTTGAACCCGATTGACCCCGAGCCCTTCGCCGAAGCGGACCGACCGGAACTCGACGCCGCCGACCACCGAGCCGCGCTCTTCCAGCCGTTGGGCTTTAGCCCTGGAGCTCATCAACGCTACCAGCGCGGCACCGCCGAGCACCGCGAACCCGCTCCGAGGCCGTTTCATTGCGGCCTCGGAATGACCAGGATGATGTCGCCGAAGATCGCGATCCGTGACGCATCATCCTGCCGGAGCGCCTCTGCGAGCCTGGATCGGTCGACCGGCAGCCGCTCCCCTCCCCGGCGGTCGAGCCGGCTTCCAGAACTCGGCGCTACGATGGCCAGGCCGTTCCAGAGCGTAGTGAGCCGGCTCGGGCGAGCGGCTTCTGTCGGACTACCGCTGTGCACAGGGATCTCTAGTCGGGCCAGCTCCACCAACCGCGCGGCGGTTCCTCCACCCGCAGCCGAAAGACGGAGCGCGGACGCGGCCCTGGTTCGAGCCGCCTGGAAATTGGGATCGCGAGCCACGGCAGCATTGAACTCTTGCGCGGCGAGGCGATAGTTCCCGCGGTCCTCGGCTTCGAGTCCGCGGCTGAACGCGAGGAAAGCCTGCAGGTCAGAGGTCGGTCGTTCGGTGATGGCGCGCCGCTCAGCTGCCGTAAGGGCTATGCCGAGCCGGTCGAGCAGCTGAAAGACGAGCTGCTTCTCCATTTGAAAGAGCTGCTGGAGCCGGTCCGACGCGGTCCCGGTAGCGGCCACACTCTGAGTGGTGGTATTGACGATCGCGGCATCGAGCCGAAGGTTGGCGGTCTGGGTCACTTCGCGAACGGTTCCCTGCACGACTTGGGCGGCCCGGAGGAGGCGACCGGAGCGCGCCGCGGTGGTCCGTTCGACGCGATCTGACGCCGCAAGCGCGAGCTCGTCGATCAAGGCCTGGACCTGTTCCCGCTCGAGAAGGCGGAGACGGCTCACCTTGCCCAAGTCGGTGACAACCAGGTGCGCGACCCCGCGCTCGAGCGGTCGAAGGTTTTCGTCAGCGCCAAGGTACTGCCATGGCAACACCGCGATCGTGTTCGGCTCGGGCGCTGCTGCGGCCAGCTCGCGCTCGTGCGCGACCGCGCGGCGGGCTTCGGTGCGGAGACGCTCGCGGGTCAGGAGCACGAGGCGGTTCTCGACGTCGGTGCGTTCGGCGCCGGACAGTTTGAGCCCCGCGACGCGACGATATCCGGCCATCGCGCTGTCGAATGCAACCAATCCTTCGAACGAAAGCGCGAGGTAGATGCCGGCCGCGACCGACGGCCGGAGCGCATACGAGGCTCGAAGCACGTCACGAGCGCGGTCGTACTGCCTGGCGTCATAGTAAGCCACGCCGAGCCTGGTGATGCGGTCGGCATCGGTCGGATTCTTCGCGCGCTCGGCCTCGAGCGCCGGAATGTCTTGCGGAGAGACCGTGGGAGCGCGAGTGGCCGGCGCGCAGGCGACCGCGGTCAGGGCGACCCACAGCGTTGGGCTGGAGCGAGGCATGGTTTGGAAGGTGGCGGGACGGCGGCAGGACGGCAAGACACCGACGGTAAGGCGGTAAGACGGCGTGATCCTAGCCCCTGTCCGCAGAGTTGCCAATCCATCGCGCAATCGGAGTAACCTACCGTCTTACCGTCCTACCGTCCTACCGCCCTACCGCCCTACTTCGGCATCGTAAACAACCGCTTCCACCTAACGTTTGTGAAGAACGGCAGCGGTTTGTACGTGTTCGGGTCGAAGC
>JBDTOH010000642.1:0-3325 GCA_039933355.1 Gemmatimonadota bacterium
GCGAGCACACCGTACGTCCCCACCACCGCAAGGACGAGCGCGAGCAGCGAGAATGCGATCAGGAGACGGGTCTGAAAGAGCGGCTCCTGGCGCTGATCTGACACCACGTCCCCTAACGGGCCGACCGCCTCGACCGGCACGTCGCGGTCCAGGCCGTGTATCACGTTGCGCATAGCCCGTCCGGCGGTCAGTGGATCGGCGGTTGTCCGCACCGTGAACCTCACATGGCTCATGAAATAGGGATAGCTCTGGAACAGGATGCCCGACACCTGGCCGAGCGGCTGATAGATGGCTGCCGGCGGAGGGTCGGTGAGCTTCACCTGCACCACGTCGCCGACGACGCCGACGATCGTGAGCCAATCCGTCGGCGTGGGCTTTCCCGCCACGCTGGGCACGACCGGCGCTGCCAGCGCGATCCGCTGGCCGAGCGGGCTCGCGTTAGGCCGGAGCCGCCGCGCCATCGACCGACTGACGATCGCCGCGGCCCGTGCCCCCGCGCCGTCGGCCTCGGTAAAGGCTCGGCCCGCGATCACCGGGATCCCCATCGAGCGGAAGTACATCCCGCTCACGCCCGAACGGCCTGCCATTCGGACGGTGACTGCCCCTCGACGGTAAATCTCGGTTGCATCGGATAGGTGCTGAGCGGTCGTCGGCGATGATCCAGCGCCGACGCTCGAGTCGATGCAAGGCCGGAAAGAGCGACCCCGTGTCCACCTGGAGCGCATTGCTGGAGTTGACCCGGATCAGGTTGGTGATCCCGTAGCCGTGCTGGGGCCCCCAGCCGAGGGTCTGGAGGATGAGCAGGTCGAGCGTGCCTTGGAGGAGCTCGATTCGATCTCGTAAGGGGCGGGGTTTAGGCATCGACATCCCGGTACGATGTAGACTGGCTACATGCCTGGATGTATAGGACCTACAGCTGTTGGGGACAGCAAGCGGAATCGGGCAGGGCTTCGCGTCGCGCGGGCTTCAAATCCCCGCGTACCACGAGTAACCAAACTCGGCGGCCAGGCTCCCCTTCCCCTTCTCGATTCCATCGAGCCGGTCGACCACGGTGATCCGCCTCAGGAACTTGAGATTCTTGTAGCCGAGCTGCCGCTCCACCCGGAGCCGGATCGGTGCGCCGTGCGGCACCGGCACCTCACCGCCGTTCATGCCGTAGGCCAGGAGCGTCTGCGGGTGGAACGCATCGATCAAGTCAATGCTGTCCCACAGTCGATCGTAGCAGCGAAATACCACGTACCGCGCCTCGGCCTGAATGCCCGCCGCCTCGAGCACGCGGCCGAGGGTCACGCCGGTCCACTCGCCAATCGCCGACCAGCCCCGCTCGCAGCTGTGCTGGGTGATCTGGGTTCGGGCCGGAAACCGCTTCAGGTCCTCGAGGCTCAGTGTGAGCGGCCGCGTCACGAGGCCGTCGACGGGAAGCCGCCAGTCCACGAAGTTGGCTGCGCGGTGACGCTGGTAGGTTTCGTCCTTCGGATCGGTGGTGTTGATCGCCGGGAAGGCCGAGATCTTACTGCGGTCGAACTCCTGCGCGAGCGCCATCCGAGGCAGCAGCAGCCGGTGGGCCGCGAACGTCATGGTGTCGCCGAGCCCGATGAGCGAGCCGTACGACGGCGGCAGCACGCTCCGGCATCCCGGCAGCAGCAACGTCCCCGCTGCGGAAAGCCCGATCCCTAAAAACGCCCGGCGTGAAGTCTCGGTGCTCATCGGCGCTTGGCTCCCAGGGTCATCGCTCGCACCTGGCTCCCGAAGCCTGCGCGCGTGACCTGAATGAGGTGAACCGCGAGGAACAACACCATCGCGACTGCCAGGAAGAAGTGCAACGTCCGGGCGCTCTGCCGCCCGCCGAACAGCGCCGTCAGGGTCGGCACAGCAGCCGTTACTGCGGGAGACATCGTCAAGCCGGTGAGGATGATCGCGGGAAGCAGGACGAAGACCACCGTCAGGTAGACGAGTTTCTGCGGCAGGTCGTAGCTCGAATCCACGGCGCGGCCGGCCGACGTGACGCCCAACCGCTTCCGGAAATGTCCGAGCACAAGCCCCGAGCCGACGTAGACGATCCCGTTCAGCAGGGTGACCCAGGCGCCGAGGAAATGAAGGCTCCGCCCCCATCCGGAATGCTTGAGGTTGAGCGCGAGAGGGAGCTCGATGGCCGCCGCCATCTCGTCGTTGCCGACATCGCCCCAGTAGAGCCTGGGATGCGCCATCAGGATCGCGACGCCGCTGATGACCAGCGCCACGAAGCTCAGCGTATTGACCCAGTGGGTTATGCGGACGGCCGCACGGTGCTCTGGTGCGGCCGGCGTGGAGGACGTCATCGGTTCAAGATAGCCCATCAAGGGCCGGCAGCAACGCACGGCGCCTCGCTGCTTACCGTGCGGTCAGGCTGTCGGAGCCGGACCGACCCCGGGTTGAACGGATTCGGCGACTCGTTCGCCAACGTGCGCGGGTTCTGTGCCATTCGTCAAGCTGGGCTTCGTCTGGTATTCGTAGTTCTTCACTTTCCTCCTCGGCTCTGCTCTCGTTTCAATCGGCTCTCCAGGGCAACTAGCCGATCGAGGCCTTCGTCCGTCTCATCCTCGCTCATAGAAGGCTGCCAAGCCCGCGAGCCGCTCTTATGGATAGGTCCCCGAACGGTTCTCCGGCCAAGCACCTCGACCTAGATTCCGGCAAAACCCCCAGATGTAGAGAATCCGCCCCCGGCTCCGACTCCTCTATACGAGCGCCGGCCACGGCGCCGGACCCTGATAAGGAGAACGAGCCATGCGATATATGCTGATGATGCACGCCCCCGGGCGCCCCACCGGCGACTACCAGGTCAACAACTGGCCTCCTGAAGACTTCAAGGCCCACATCGCGTTCATGCACCGCTTCCACAAGGCGCTCACCGACGCCGGCGAGCTCGTGGGCGCCGAGGGCCTGGCCATGCCGGGCGAGGCGAAGGTCATCCGCGCGGGTAAGGACGGCAAACCGGTGACGGATGGCGTCTTCCCCGAGTCGAAGGAATTCCTCGCCGGATACTGGATCGTCGAGGTGGACCGGCCCGAACGCGCTTACGAGCTTGCGGCTCAGGCCTCGGCTGCACCGGGGCGCGGCGGTGTCCCGCTCAACATGGCCATCGAAGTGCGCCAGGTCATGAGCGGGCCCCCGCAGGACGCGTGACGCCCGAATCCCTCGACTCCACCGCGATCCACCTGCTGCGCGATCTCGCGCCGCAGGTGCTCGGCGTCATCGCCCGCCGTCAGGGCGATTTCGCGGCCGCCGAGGACGCGGTCCAGGAAGCGCTGATCGCGGCATCAATGCAATGGCCGGTGGCCGGGATTCC
>JBDTOH010000643.1:0-3313 GCA_039933355.1 Gemmatimonadota bacterium
AGGCGGCAAGGCGGCAAGGCGGCAAGGCGGCAAGGCGGCAAGGCGGCAAGGCGAATGTAGCCTGCAGCTCGGATTGTAGGCCGCAAACATGGCCCTTCTCTTGCGGCGACCCTCGAATTAGCGCGTCGTAAACCCCTGAAATTGTCTCCCAGAGAAGACAAAGGTCGACGCACTGTCCTCAGGTAGAGAACAGCTCATCCCACCGCAGGAGGGACATATGCCCCGCATCGTTGTCCTGGTCTTCACCGTTCTCGCCGCCGCGTGCACCACCGCCTATGTCGTCGCGGTCGATTCGTCCCCGCGGACCCAGTCGGCGGCCGAATCGGTCGAGGTGCTCCTCGATCCGCCCACCCGACCCTACCGGACCCTCGCGCTGATCGAGATCGGCGGAGAGGCGTCCCCGTCGGCCAAGCAATTGATGGCCCGGGCGCGAATCGAGGCCGCCAAGCTCGGCGGCCAGGCCGTCATCATCTCGCCCGGCACGAAGAGAGATGTCGCCTTCAGCGCCCGAGTGATCGAATACCTCGACCACACCAGCGCGGATGCGGGGCAGGCCACGGAGCACTAGTCACCCACTGCCCGTCCGGCCGCCGGTCCGTCTAATTTGCAGGTGTGCCGGAGCTTCCCGAAGTCGAAACCATGGTGTCCGACCTCCGCCCCACACTCGTGGGGCGGACGGTCGTCGACGTCACGCTGACCCACGACGACCTGCTCCGATGGACGACCAAACGCCGATTGGTGGCCGGACTCCGCGGGTCCCGAGTCGTCGGGATGAGCCGGCGGGCCAAGAACGCCGTGATCGAGACCGACCGCCGGCGCCTGGTGATCCAGCCAGGGATGACCGGGTCGATGGCCGTGAAGAAAAAGCTCGCCCCCACTGACCTCCGGTACGGCGTCCTCCGCGCGACGCTCGACAACGGCCGCACCTTCGTCTACCACGACGTCCGCAGGCTCGGCACCATCCTGTGGCTCGACGACCGGCTCTGGAACCGGTTTTCGGCCGCGCTCGGACCCGAGCCGCTCGAGCCCGAGTTCACGGCCGCGGCGTTAGGCGCTATCCTCGGCAGGTCGCGCGCGGCGGTCAAGAAGGTCCTGATGGACCAGCGCCACCTGGCCGGGGTCGGAAACATCTACGCCAACGAAGCGCTGTTCGCCGCGGGGATCGATCCCTCGAAAGAGGCGCGGCGCGTCACGCCGGACCAGGTACAAAAGCTCCATGCGGCGATTGTCCGGATTCTCCGTGCGGCGGTCGAGGCGGACGGCACCACCTTCCGAGACTACCGAACCGGCACCGGGGAACCCGGAAGCTTCCAGCTCGCCCTGGCCGTCTACGAGCGCGAGGGCGAGCCATGTCTCAACTGCGGAACCCTCCTCGCCGGAACCCACGAGATCGATGCCCGGATCTCAGTGTTCTGCTATCGATGCCAGGCGTAGTTGGGACGGGGACGGGGACGGGGACCGAAACCACAAGAAGCGGTGACTCAATGCACCGACTGACCGCGTCACCGCATCACGACCGATCGAGCGCAACCGAACCTCGGATTGTCACGGGGCCCCGTGTCCCCGGTCCCCCGTGCCCGGTCTCCGAGTAGTCGTGTCCCTCCTGCCCGCCGCCGACACCCGCGCTCTGATGCGGAGGGTCTCAGCCCTGACCGAGAACCGGCCCGGCATCTACCGCATGATCGACCCCGCCGGTCGAGTTCTCTATGTAGGGAAGGCCAAGCGGCTGAGGACCAGGGTTCTCTCCTACTTCCGCGCCCGCGACGACAAGGCGTCGATAATCCTCCAGGCCGCGCACGACATCACCTGGGACTATCAGCCGAGCGAGTTCGCTGCCCATCTCGCCGAGCTTCGAGAGATCAAGAAGCATCGCCCGATGTACAACGTCCAGATGAACCGGCGAAGACGGGCCGTCTTCATCGCGCTGACCGCAGGCCCGATCCCCAAGCTCGCGCTGACCGGTGTCACCGCCCGCGCGGGAGTCCGATACTTCGGTCCGTTCTCGTCGGCCGTGCGGGCGGGAACGGCTATTCGAGTGATCAACGACCTCCTCGGGCTCCGGGACTGCGCCGACCGGCTTCCGATGGTCCTCGGCGACCAAGGCGACCTGTTCGCCGAGCCCAAGCGGGCGGCCTGCCCACGCTACGAGTTCGGCACCTGCTCCGGCCCTTGTGGCGGTTTCGTGACCGAGGCCGGTTACCGTGAGCGGACCGAAGCCGCGGTCCGCTTTCTCGGCGGCTATCAGGTCCAGCCGATCGACCGGGTCATCGCCATGATGATGCGGGCCGCGGAGACGCAGGATTTCGAAGCCGCCGCGCGGTGGCGGGAGAAGTTCGAGGCCCTCGAATGGCTCCTGGCCGCGTCGGCCCGCGCCCGGCTCGGCATCGACCTCTTGAGCTTCGTCTACCGGGAACCGGGTGCGTTAGGCGACGAGCGGGTGTATCTCATCCGCTCAGGCCTGGTCCGGGCGACCTATCCTTACCCGAACACGCCGCTCGAGCTCGAGGTGTTCAAGGCGGTCGTGGCCGGGGAGCTGGCCAGCCCCCTTCCGCCTGGCGGACCCCTGCAGGCGGCGACCATGGACGAGATGCTCCTGGTCATGTCGTGGTTCCGCCGACATCCCGACGCGCTCCGCCGGACCAGCCCGTTCACCGATTGGGCCGCTTGACCGGCCCACGGATTCCTCACCTTTCGCCCGAGAGCGACCGATAACCCGGGTACTATGATCGATTCCCCGTACGACCTCATTGTGATCGGCTCCGGACCGGCCGGCCAGAAGGCCGCCATCCAGGCCGCCAAGCTCGGCAAGCGCGTCGCCATCATCGACCGCAAGGACGTCGTAGGCGGGGTCTGCGTCCATACCGGCACGATCCCGTCGAAGACCATGCGGGAAGCGATCCTGTACTTCAGCGGGTTCCGGCAGCGGATGTTCTACGGCAAGGATTGCGCGGTCAAGGAAGCGATCTCGATGGAAGATCTCGCGTTCCGGGTCCGGGCCGTGATGGCGCGCGAGGTCGAAGTTATCCGGGCCCAGCTCAAGCGGAACAACGTCACGCTGCTCTGCGGTGGGGCGCGGTTCGTAGGACCGCATACCGTCGAAGTCGATATGGGGCTGGGGATGGCCGGCCAGCGGCTCGAAGGGGACCACGTGCTCATCGCCTGCGGAACCCGGCCGGCGCACCATCCCGCTATCCCGATCGACGGTGAGCGCGTGCTCGACTCCGACCAGGTCTTGCAGCTCGGCAAGATCCCCCGCGAGCTCATCGTGGTCGGCGGCGGCGTGGTCGGGCTCGAATACGCATCGATGTTCTCG
>JBDTOH010000644.1:0-3304 GCA_039933355.1 Gemmatimonadota bacterium
GCCGCGGCGGCGCGAGACAGCGCGGGCGTTGCGATCGTGGAGAGCGCCGAGCCGCTCGACGGGAATATGCCGCGCTACCGGATCGATTCGGTGCCGCTCGTCGATATCGGCGGGTCCGGCGATCCGCATGTTGAATTCACCCAAGGCGTGTTCCTGGCCCGCTTGAGCGATGGCCGCGTCGTCGTGGCCGACGCCCATAGCCACGAGCTGCGGTGGTTCGGGTCCGGCCGCTGGATTCAGGTCGGCTGGACGGAACGGAGGGGGACCGGGGGAGTTTCAGCAGATCGACCTTCTGGCTGTCAATCACGATTCGCTTGTCGTTTATGACTTAGCGCTCAGACGCCTCACCGTATTCGACTCGGCGGGGAAATGCGTCCGCGCCACGACGCTGCTTCCGTCCGACACAATCGGCGTCCCGTCGTGACTCTATCGTCATTCGCGTCGGGTCCCTGGATGGTGCGGTCCAAAGCACGGTCGGATGGTTCCCGGACCTCGATCAGCTGATCACGGTGGACGCGCGCGGGGTCGGGCAGATGAGGGTGCTGTTCGGTCGGCAGTCACTGTGGGCGGTCCTCGACTCGATGGTGGTGATCGCCACAGCGGAACGCTTCGGCTTCGACCTCTACAGCCCAGCCGGCCGGCTTCTTCGACGAATCCAGAGACCCTACACAGAGGTCGCAGTGACCCAGGCGGACGCTGAGAAGCAGATCGAAGTCTGGGTCTCCAGCTTCCCCGCGGGAATGGAGGAGAGGAAGCGGCAGTTCCGGGACATCTTCGAGCGGGCCCCAAGACCAAAGACCAAACCGCCGTACGACCGCCTCATCGTCTCGCAAACCGGCGAAGTATGGATTCGGGAATACGGCGAGCCGTACAGTCGCGAGCGGCCGGGGAGTTACTCGGTGTTCGATCGCACGGGCCAATGGCTCGCCCAAGTCGCCGTGCCTATGGGCGTTGATCCAAAGTGGATTGGAGCGGAAGAGCTCTTGGGGACGTGGCGGGACGAGGATGATGTGATGCACGTCCGTATCTATCGGATAGGGAAGGCGGGAAGGCGGGAAGGCGGGAAGGCGGTAGGACGGTAGGACGGTAAGTCGGCGGTGCGCGAATTTGTCATCCCGAGCGGGCTCTTGCTCGGGGTGCGCCGGGACACGCGGGTGAGATCCCTTGTGTCTTCCCGTCTTCCCGTCTTCCCGCCTTGCCGCCGGGTTCCCGCTGGGGTATGGTCAAATCCAGCAGCTCTTCCTTCCAGCTGGATGACCACGTTGTAGCGGACCGCAGCCGTGCTTGGCGGCGTGCTGGATTGTAGCAGAACGAGTATTGGGCAGCCAGAACGGCAACGCGACCTCCGGTTTCCTGCAAGGGCTGGCTCGGTCGCTGCCGCCGATGTTCGACATGCTGAATCAGCTCACCTCGATCCGGATGCCGGGAGCAGCGCCTAACGAACCCGCGATCCCGCTCGAGGACTTGCCGGTCGACATAGTCAGGCCGATAAAGAAGCCTTCCTAGGAGGTTCGTCATTCATGCGGCTTCGTCGCTCGATCTACGCAGCCCTCGTCCTCGTCGTCGCCGGCGCGGCCGCCCTGTCGGCTCAGGCCTCGAACGGCCCGATCCCGAAACCGGCCGCCAAATACAAGTTCGAAGTCCGGCGCGACGTGATGGTGCCGATGCGGGACGGCATCAAGCTGGCAACCGACCTCTACCTGCCGACGGGTGCAGGCGACAAGTTGCCGGTGGTCCTGATGCGGACGCCTTACAACAAGGCGACCTACAATGCCGGCGCGATTCAGCCCGCGGAGTTCTTCGCGGGGCAGGGCTATGCCGCGCTGGTGCAGGACGCGCGCGGCCAGTTCGCCTCCGAGGGGAACTACCGCGTGCAGGCCGCCGACGCAAAGGATGGCTACGACACGATCGACTGGATCGTGAAGCAGCCGTGGTCCACGGGGAAGGTCGGGACCTATGGGTGCTCGTACCTCGGCGAGGTCCAATACCTCCTCTCAAAGATGCGCCATCCCGCCCACCTCGCGATGATCCCCCAAGCTGCGAGCGGAGCCACCGGACCCGCGGGCGGATTCTACACGGACTTCGGCGCGTACGAAGGCGGCGCCCTGACGCTGAGCACCGTCTTCGGGTGGTTCAGCTACGCCGGCCACAAGGTTCACGAACCGGTGACCACGGTGATCGGTCGGAATGTTCCTAAGATCGATTTCGCCGCGACCCTCCGCAGCCTTCCCGTCTCCGGCATGGCTCGGCGGGCCGACCTTGCACCGTCCGACTTCGAGGATTTTGTCACCCATCCGCCGGCCGATCCTTACTGGGACGAGGTCGGCTACCTTCGCGACGACGATCGATTCAATGTTCCCGCGCTTCATATCAACTCGTGGCTCGACGTGACGCCCGAGCAGACGATGTACGTGTTCAACCTCATGCGGCGGAACGGCGAGACGGCGCGAGCTCGCGACAATCAGTTCGCGATCATGTCTCCGACCACCCATTGCGGATCGGATTTCGTGGGCGCTCCCGTCAAAGTGGGCGACCGTGAGTTCGGCGATTCGCGGCTGCCCTTCTTTCAGCTCTATCTGGACTGGTTCGATCACTGGCTCAAGGGCGTGGAGAACGGGGTTACGAAGCGGCCCAAGGTCCAGTACTACGTGATGGGAAAGAACGAGTGGCGGAGCGCGCCGAGCTGGCCGGTGCCCGGCATGCGGCTGGTCCCGTACTATCTCTCGAGCACGAAAGGGGCGGCGACCAGCTCCGGCGACGGAGCCCTCGCTGTGACTCGGCCCGTGCGCGCCGGCCAGGACACGTATATCTACGACCCGGACAATCCGATTCCCTCGAAGGGGGGCACGATCTGCTGCACCGGCGACCCGGCCGACCAGCCGGGGATCTTCGATCAGTCGGATCGTGAAACGCGCAGCGATCTGCTGGTGTTCACCACTGCGGCTCTCGCGCGGGGCGTGACCATCGCGGGGGCCATCAAGGCCAGGCTCTACGTGTCCTCCGACGCAAAGGACACGGACTTCACGGCCAAGTTGATGGACGTGGACGAGCAAGGGCGATCCTGGAACGTGGTAAACGGCATTCTCCGCGCCAGGTACCGCGAGGGCATGACCAAGAAAGTGCTGATGGAGAAGGGCAAGGTCTATCCGGTCGAGGTGAGCCTCAAGGCCACGGCGTTCTACTTTCCGCCCGGCCATCGGATCCGGCTCTGGGTCTCGAGCAGCGATTTCCCGATGTACGACCGGAACCTCAACACGGGCGGCACCAACTACGACGAGACGACCTGGGTGAAGGCGACGAACAC
>JBDTOH010000645.1:0-3302 GCA_039933355.1 Gemmatimonadota bacterium
GGTTCCTGGTTTCCAGCGCTCCCGCACCCGATTCACGTCGTCGTCCTCGACGCCGTGGCCCTCGGGAGCCTGGAGCCGGAGCAGTGCCGAACCCTGGTGTGGAAGGCGCAGCAACTGACCGCCCCAGAGGGCGTTCACGCTTTGGTCTCATCCGACCCGAGTGTTGCCCCCGAGGCCTTTCTCACACTCTACCCCGATTGGCAGCGCCTGGCCCTTCCGCCCCGGAAGCGGACCGGAAGGCAGGTTGGACTCGGCGGGCTCTTGCTCGCCTGTCCGCCGTTCCCGGCACAGGAGCCTGAAACCCGCCAGATCAGAGCCTGACGCACGGTCGGGGCAGACCCTCCATCGGCGCCGGGAGAGGAGCGGAGCCAATCGGCGCCGCGCGTGTGCCACTGGCGCCCGTGGCCACGTCCTCGTCTGCATCTCTTCGTTTCAACTGATTTGAAAGGGTCCCGCTGAGTGATCCGTCTCGTTCGGCGGAGTGACATGGAAGCTCTGCGTCGCCTCGGCCATCCAGCGGACCTTCTTCGTCGCCTCCAGGAGTCCACGAGGTGGACCGTCGGCCCGCCGCGCCAGGTGACCATGGTGTGGGAGGATCCCACCGGAGCCGTATCAGGATCAGCTTCTGCGTTTGCCGGAGCCGCTCCCGGAGTCTGGTCGACCGGGTACGTACTCCTGAGCGGCTCCCTCCGCGGCTCGGGAATCGGAACCGCGCTGATCCACGCCACCGCGGAAGCGGCGCGGAGCGCGGGTTGTCGCCAGGCATTCTGCTTCATCGCGCCGGGCAACCTTCCCTCGACTCGCGCTCACGAGCGGGTCGGCTACGTCGGCCTACCGGTCGGCAGAAGTGGTCTCGTAAGTTCCGCTGCGACTTCGTCCAGCCTCACAAACGGTCCGCCACTAAAGATCGAGCCGGTCACCGCCCTGACCCCAATCCGCGCCGTGATCGAGGCAGCCGGGATTGAGTCATTCGCGGATCTCAGCACCGCGACTCCGATGGGGTCGCTCGCGCCGCCGAGGGCGGGCAATATCCTTCGGCGCATGCTCAACATGGTGCGCGGTCGTCGGAGTGACCGAGCGTACCTGCTCAGGTCGGAAGGCCAGGAGATCGGCTTCGTTACGCCGAGGTTCGGTCTCTATCAGCTCATCCTGCGGCAGCAGACCGTTGCGAGCCTCTCGCCGTCGCTGCTCGCGCGCCTCGAGGAAGCCGTGCGGCGCGCTACCGGTGACCAGTCGATCCGCCAGTTTGCGTTGCTCCACAGCACCCTGACTGCACCGCCGCCCCATTTGACCACGGCGTTTCATCAAGTGTTTGCGGTGGACCTTGCAGCACTGAGAGCTCCGCCGCCAATCAAGCAGTAGTTGCCTTGGTGTCGGATCGAGTTCACCGAGAGCCCCCGACCCTCTATCTTAGTGTCCTTCCGTCTCCTGCGAATAGAAGCTGAATGCGCGCTCTGGTGAAAACGGGGCCTGGCCCAGGTATGGAGCTCCAGGACGTTCCCATGCCGACATATGGCAGTCATGATGTGCTGATCCGCGTCCACGCGGCCGGCGTGTGCGGAACCGACCTGCACATCTGGGAATGGGACCGGTGGGCCAGCGGTCGCATGCGGCCGCCCACAGTCATCGGACACGAGTTCGCCGGGCAGATCGCCGCACTCGGTGCGGATGCCGCGCTGAGCGGCCTGCTTCGGGTCGGCGACCTCGTCACGGCCGAGGGTCACATTGTCTGTGGCCACTGCGTCCAGTGCCGCACCGGCAACGCCCACCTGTGCCAGCGAACCCAGATCATCGGCGTGGACCGCGACGGCGCGTTCGCCGACTTTATTGCCATGCCGGTTTCCAACGTGATCAAGCTCGACGGCATCCCCATCGAGATCGGCGCCATCATGGATCCCGTCGGGAACGCGGTCCATACCGTTTTCGAGGGCGACTCGGTCGCCGGGGCGAACGTCTTCGTTCTGGGCTGCGGGCCGATCGGCTGCTTTGCCGTCGGCGTGGCCCGTGCCGCCGGGGCCTCGCTGGTCGTGGCGAGCGACTTGAACGACATGCGTCTCGAGCTGGCCCGGAAAATGGGTGCGCATGTCACGCTCAACCCATCGCGCGACGACGTCATCGCCCGGATTCGCCAGCTGACCGGCGGAGATGGCGTCGATCTCGTCTGCGAGATGAGCGGTCATCCGGCCGGCCACGCCCAGGCATTCCAGGCGGCGCGACTGGGCGGACGGGTCAACATGCTCGGCACGCCGAGCAAGAGCACCGAGGTCGATTTCGCGAAGGATGTGATCTTCAAGGGGCTCACGCTGTACGGCGTCACCGGCCGGAAGATGTACACGACGTGGCATCAGATGGGCCGCTTCATCCGGACCGGCCAATTCGACCCCCGCCCCGTCATCACCCACCGCTTCCCGCTCGAAGGCATCGCCGAGGCCATCGCCGTCATCAAAGACGGCACTGCGGGCAAGGTCATCCTGGAGATCAATCGATGAGCAACACGCTGGATGCCCGCCTGGCCGCGGAGATCGAGCGCTTCCAAAAGGAGGCGATCTACAAGCGACTCAACTATCTCGAGGGCCCTCAGGCGGCGCGGGTGAGAATGGAGGGGCGGGGTGAAGTCATCATTCTGTCCTCCAACAACTACCTCGGCCTCTCGAACGAGCCCGAGATCGTCGCCGCGGGGAAGGCGGCGATGGACCGGTTCGGCGCAGGCTCAGCCTCGGTCCGATTCATCTGTGGAACGCTCACCCTGCACCGCGAGCTCGAAGCCGCGTTGGCCCGGCTGGTCGGGACGCCCACCAGCCTCAGCTTCATGAGCTGCTGGAATGCGAACGAGGCGCTGCCGGGAACGACCCTCACCGAAGATGACCTGATCCTGAGCGACCAGCTCAATCACGCCTCGATCATCGATGGCATCCGGCTGGCCAAGGCGATCACCAGGTGCCAGACTGGCGTGTACCAGCACAACGATATGAAGGACCTCGACACCAAGCTCGCTGCCGCCAAGGACCGTAAGGTCAAGATGGTGATCAGCGACGGCGTGTTTTCGATGGAAGGCGCGATCGTGGACCTTCCCGCCCTGCTCGAAGTCTGCCGGAAGCACGGCGCCGTCCTCGTGCTCGACGACAGTCACTCGACCGGCGTCCTCGGAAAGACCGGCCGCGGCACTGCGGAGCACTTTGGTGTCGTCGGCGAGGTGGACATCATCACGACAACGTTAGGGAAGGCCCTGAGCGGCGGGGCCGGCGGATTCGTCGCAGGGTCTCCGGAAGTCTGCGACTATCTGATCCAGCGGGCTCGCCCCC
>JBDTOH010000646.1:0-3300 GCA_039933355.1 Gemmatimonadota bacterium
ACCTCTGGGGTGTCGCGGCCGCGCTCTGGCTGATCACCGGACTGGCACGCGCCTTCGGCGGGCTCGAGAAGGGCACGGCCTACTACCTCGCGACCCCGATGTTCCGCGCGAAGATCGGGCTTTTCGTCCTGATCGTGGCCCTCGAGATCGCGCCGATGCTCGGCCTGATCCGGTGGCGCCGCCAGCTCGGTCGGGGCCAATCGGTCGACACGTCGAAGGCCCGAACGTACGCCTCCATCAGTGCGCTTCAGGCGGTGCTCGTCGCGTCGATGGTGGGGGTCGCGGCGGCGCTGGCGCGGGGGCTGAGACCGTAGGAACTGGTGTCGCGCCCCGGATCGCGGTCGTCGCCACGGTGCCACTCAACGTCCGCGCTCAAGGCGGTCGCGGCGACGTTCCGAGAACGCTCGCGGTGTGCCGGCTGGTAGTCACCGATCGCGACGACATGGTGGTGAAGGCGTTGTCGTGGGCGCTTCGGTCGCTCGTGCCGTGGGACCGGAGCGCGGTGGAAGGCTTCCTCGCCGAGCACGGCGAGCGCCTCGAGGCCCGGGTCCGGCGGGAGGTCGGCAACAAGCTTCGAACCGGTCTCAAGTCGCCCAACAAAGTACGTGGCGGTTCCTGACTCAGGTTGTTGCGGGAGAAGCGCGATCCCCGTCATCTTGCCATTGCGCGACGCCACCTTCTCCCGGAGCGCCCGTTGCCCGACCAATCGAACGCGTCGATCTGTTTTGTTGATGGCCAATGGCACAGCGGCCCGACACCGCTCATGTCTTCCGATACCAACGCCGCCTGGGTCGCCAAGACGGTCTTCGACGGGTCCCGCTCGTTCGAAGGAGCCGCGCCCGATCTCGAGCTTCACTGCCACCGGGTGATCCGCTCGGCCCAGGGCTTGAACCTCGAGCCCACGAAGACCGCCGAGGAGATCCTCGCCCTGGCGAAGGAAGGGATCGCGAAGTTTCCTCGCGAGACGGCCCTCTACATCCGCCCCATGTTCTGGGCCGAGACCGGTGCGCTGGCCCCGGACCCCGAGTCGACTCGGTTCGCGATCGTGCTGACACCGACGCCGATGCCCGATCCCGCCAAGGGATTCACGGCCTGCCTGTCGTCGTATCGGCGTCCCGGCCCGGAGCAGGCGCCGACCCACACCAAGGCGGCCTGTCTCTATCCGCTGGCGGCTCTGGCGCTCGCCGAAGCCAGGCGACGGGGATTCGACAACGCGGTCATGTGCGACCCGGTCGGCAACTTGGCCGAGTACACCGCGCAGAACCTGATGTTCGGGAAGGACGGCGTGTGCCATACGCCCGTGCCGAACGGCACGTTCCTGAACGGCATCACCCGGCAACGGGTCATCGCGCTCCTCAGGGCCGCCGGCGTGACGGTAATCGAACGAACGATTCGCCCCGCAGAGCTGCTCGAGGCCGACGAGATCTTCTCGACCGGGAACTACGCCAAGGTTCTTCCCTGCTATCGGTACGAATCACGCACGTTGGAGGCCGGCCCGATCTATCGACAGGCCCGCGAGCTGTACTGGGGCTACGCGCTCGGCCGTTAGGCACGGGCGGGGCACATTGGGCCCGTTTCGCCGATGAAGGAGTCAATCCGTTGTTGGGGGAGAAGAGCGCGCCCGGCAGGACTCGAACCTGCGACCCACAGCTTAGAAGAGTGGCCTGCCTTCGTGCCATCCAATCGAGTCCAGACCCTTTCGATTTCGTTAGGCATGGGCTAAGTCGTTGCGGGATCGACGAGTGAACCGCGCCGAGTTCAATTTAACTCAATCTTTGCCCATCCCACGCAACGAGTGATGCACAGACTGACGATGGCTGTCTGCATTCGGGTTTGGCACTGACTCAGCCACCAGCAATCGCCTCCCCCTCCCCGTCCCCGAGCATCGCGCCCATCCGCTCGGCCGCCCGCTCCAGCATGCCCGGCACCAAGTGCGAGTAGGTGTTGAGCGTCAACGTGATCGACGCGTGACCCAATTGCTCAGAGACTATTTTTGGGTGCTCACCGGCCTGCAGCATGAGCGAAGCCGCGCCGTGGCGAAGATCGTAGGGTCGAAGCCGATCGAGGCCGCTGCGTGTCAATGCGGCGGTCTGCTGACCTTTGAACGCCTGCAGTGCGTCCCGGTATTCGGCGAGCGTAAGCCCGCGTTTGCTCGGCGCCCGATCGGCCTTACCGTCGAGCTGGAGCGCGAGCCGGGTGATCAGGGGCCGGAAGTAGCGGCTCGCGAGCGTCCGCCAGTCGAGCGGCTTGCCGTCCTCGGTCGTGAACACCAGTCCGTGGGCCGCGTAGTCCTCGCCAAGGGCGAGTTTGAAGGCGGCCTGCTTCGCCTTGTGGCGCTGGATCGCGCGGAGCGCGCCGGCCGCGAGGCCGATCGATCGCCCCCGCGCCGTTTTCGTCTCCCGGAGCTCCCACTTCCCTCCCCTGAGCCGGACCAGCGCGCGCCGCACGCGGAGGGTCTGGCCGTCGACATCGAGATCTTCCCACTTGAGGCCGAGCGCCTCCTCCGGCCGGAGCCCGGTGTGCAACAGCAGCACCCACAACGGGGCGAACCGGGTGCCCGCGACTAGTTGCAGGAAGAGCTGCGATTCGGCCAGGTTGAGCACGCGATACTCTCGACGCGTGACCTTCGGCGGCTTCACCGCGGTAAGCGGATTTATGGCCAGGTGGCCGAGCTGCACCGCCTTGTTCAGCCTCGATCGCAGGTTCCGATGCAGGATCGAGACGGTCGTCGGTGACAGCCCGCTGTCAATCAGACCGTTGTAGTGATCCTGAATCAGGCGCGGAGCAAGGTTCGCCAGCCGCACGCCACGGAGCAGCCCCGGCAAGTAGAGGTTGAAGGTTTGCTCCGCCTGCTCGCGCGTGCGCGGGCCAAGGTGCCCGCTCCAGGTTGCCGCGTATTCGTCAAGCCACTGGCCGAGCGTGAGACGGGTGGTCGGCATCCCCACGCCGCTATCCCGCTTGCCTAACAGTCGGGTGCGCTCCCGTTCGGCGTCTGCCCTGGTGCCGACTACCAATTTGTTCAGCCGGCGGTACTTCCCGGCGGTCGGGTCGAAGCCGAGGGAAAGCCGGACCATCCATTTCCCAGGCCCTCGTGCCTCGATCGACCCACGGCTGCGTCCGCGCGCCATAGCCTACTGCTCCCTTTGTGGTGGGGGAGAAATGGGGCGCGAGGCGCGCACCGCGATTCCTCGCGCGCGGTAGTCTCGCCCGATTTGGTTGATCGCCGTGATGAGAAACGCCTCGTTCTCCTCCTCGCCGTCAAAGGCGTCATCGCGATAGAGCGGGAGAGGCCAGATCAAG
>JBDTOH010000647.1:0-3294 GCA_039933355.1 Gemmatimonadota bacterium
CGGCGCGACCCTTCGCTCCGCTAGCGCCCGATGCACTCGATCGTCCGCCGCTTCAACTGCCCGCTCTCATGGGCCGGCCACGTGACGAACGTCCCGTCGGGACGGAAGCCGCCGTCGGTAACGATCAGGTGAAGGTGTGGGTGCCAGTTGGCGCGGGAGCCGTGGGTCTGGAGGCAGGCGACGATCCCGACGGCGAGGTCGCGCTCGCCGCTGAGCGAGCGCACGGCGGCGCGAACCGTGTGGGCGGCAACGCGGGCGCTGGGGATCGAGATCCTTGACGATGCTCGCCGGGATAGGAAATTCAATCGCGGTCGCGTAAGCATGCGCCGGATTCTGGCGGCGCGTGAGGGGCCGATGAGCGGTATGTGACCCTTAACTGCTCCGGGCGCGTCGGCGGCGTGGACGGCGATCTTCCCCGCGACTGGTCCGCTCCCCTCGGGGTGCTCTCGCAGCCAGGCCGGGGCCTATCGCGCCCGCCGCGCGGCCCCGACCGGCGTCGCCGGGGACGATCAGCTGGCTCGGCACGTAGAGGAGGCCGATCGGGCCGCTCAGCGCGAGGAGCACGTAGAGCAGCCTCGCTTTTCGTGCCCGCCGCTGCGTCGAGGTCAGGTCCGTCACCGCAAGTAGTCGGCGGAGTACCCGGTTGCGTCCGAATCGGATTGATTGGATTCGAGATACTGGCGAACGTCGGCGGTCGAGCCGAACCACGAGTTGGGTTCTATGGAACGAACGGTCGGCAGCACGTCCGGGACGTCGGGGTTCCGGTCTGTGCGGATTCGAGGTCGAACGGCCCAGGATCATCCGAGATGCGGAGCCCGAACAACTGACAGTCCGGCCGATGATGGAAAGTCGGGGAGAGTGGATGGCCGCGCGCGTCGAAGAAGGTAGCGCCTCCGCTTTCGGCCCCAGGCCCGTCGACGACCCGATTCACCTCGCTCAAGTCGCCGTAGACTGAAAGTCTGTGGTCCTCGTCGAGTACGAACAGCATGGGTAACCTCGCCGGACTCGCGGGAATGGCTCACATTCGACGCACCTGCATGACGACCTGCCGCACGGCGTCGATCACCGCGCTCGGCTGGTCGAATTGAATGTGGTGTTCGGTGTTGGGGATCACAAGGTGGGTGCCCCGAGTCGACCTCGCCGCCAGCGCGACGTGGCCCGCGGTCCAGGCGGAATCGTTGGCCGCCATGTGAGCCGCGGATACACTGGGGAAAGAGCGCTGGGCCTTGCCGCGCGTCAGCACTACGAGGGGGCGATCGCCGAAATCGATGCCGGCCGCCGCGACCTGCTGGTCGTCGATGATCTGACCACTCGCATTGGGCCAGAAGCTTCCGTACTCCGAAAGCGCCGTGGTGAGGTGGGTCGCCAGGCCATTCTGGCGCTCGACTTCCCGTCGGAGCGCGGCATCGATCGTCGTGTCCGCGTAGCCCTTCGAGTCCACGCATGCGGCCGCATCTTTCGTCGCGGGCTTAGCGAGGGCTCCAGAGCGGGCCAGAGCGAGGCAACTGCGCAGTTGTCCGAGGCCCTGGTCGAGCAGACCCGCCAAGCCGGTTCGTTCGGCGGGCGTAAATGATGCGCTCGTGAGCGCGAACTGATTGAAGAAAGACGGATCGACGAGCACGACCCCGGAGACATCGGTCGGATGCGTCGCGACCAGCAAGGTTCCATAGATGCCCGCGAGAGAGTGCCCGACGTAAACCACTGGCGCGTGGATCGCGGTCTGGATCAGGCGATGGACATCGTCGACCGCAGCACTCGCGTCGGAACGGCGGGTCGCCGCGTCGCTGAAGCCGTACCCGGCGCGATCGTACGAGCAGGTGCGGGTCAACGACGCGAGCTGCCCCTGCACGTGCCGCCAGACCATCATGTTCTCGCCAGCACCGGCGTCTAGCAGGACGGTGGGAGTGCCGGATCCCTGGCAGAAGAGATTAAGACGCCGGATTCCATCCACGGCGACGAGTGTGTGAGGCCGGGTGTAGGTGGTCGACGGAACTGGGGCTTGCTGGGCTGTCGCCACTCCGCCGGACAGCGCGGAAAGGAGGACGGCGATGGGCAAGGCCGCCGGCTTTCGGCTGGCCTCAGGGGCGCGGTGGTTCTCATCTGGGGACATCTCGGACTCGGAATATTGGGTCATCAGCATGTGACGGGCGGCACTCAGGAATGGTTGCTTGGCCGGCCCACGACAACGGACGGCATCCGATTCGCGTGCGGGCAGGCGCTTCCAGCTTTTACCTTAGCGCGATCAGTTGGCCGCCACCACACTGGGGGCAGACCAGCGGGTCGACCTCGCTGATCTGCCGCAGGAGCTCCCCCCACCGGCGTCGGGCCTCAGCGGGCGCCCGCGGCCGCGCGGGCGGGTGCCGGAGCAGCCGTAGTCGCGGGTGGTCACCTGGCCCTGGTCGGAGATGTGCATGAGGACCCGGGCCAGAAACTCCAACGGGTCCACGTCTCGGGGCCTGCCGGCAGCACCCGCTGAAGAGTGCGTACCGTTAGGCCGAAGGGGCAATTCGCCGGCTTCGGCCGGTCAATCCGAACCTCCGCGTCCGACAAGTCTCACGAAAGCGTCAGGTACGCAGAGCTTGAACTCGACGGCGCCGGCAACTCGCAGGTGGTTTGTCAGGTAGGACCGGCCGTGCTGCCGCCCAAGCTCTCGCAGGCACGGCGCAGCCGCTGCTCCGCGGCATCGGCCACGGCCTTGACCTCGGGCTTGCGGACCAGGTTCACCATGATCTGCGGGTCGAGGAATCCGACCAACACGCGTTCGGGCGCTTCTTCGCGCACGATCACGTTACACGGGAGCAGCAGGCCGATGTCGGGCACCGCCTGCAGGGCCTGATGCGCCAGCGGCGGGTTGCATGCGCCCAGAATGCGGTAGGGCGGCATGTCGACACCAAGCTTTTCCTTCATCGCACGCTGTAGGTCGATGTCGCTGAGGATGCCGAAGCCCTCTGCCTTCAATGCCGCGATGGTTTTGGCCAGCGCCTGGTCGAACGACGTGGCGGTGAGCGTGGTGGTGAACCCATACATGGTGTTTCCTCAGTTGGCTGTGATGGAACTCAGGTCTGCGCCGCCGCAGCATTGCTCGTCTCCTTGACCAGTTTGGACAGCTCAACGAATCCGATCGGCGGAATGGTCAGCCAAGGCAGCGTGAAGAGGCGTTTGGCCAGGCCGGCAGACATGCGTTCGATCTGCGTGCGTTCACCCGCCAGTCGCGCCGCGAGTATCGGGTCTCGTGTGCCGGCCGCGAGGACGCTCTTGTTGAGCACCCAGGCATAGGGCTCGACGCTCGCGCGG
>JBDTOH010000648.1:0-3293 GCA_039933355.1 Gemmatimonadota bacterium
TCCCAAGTCTCTCACATCGCGTTCGGGTCGCAGCACGACTGGCCGGTTGAGCCACGCCCGTACGCGGTCTTTCCATTCCTGTTGTGGGCCGCGCTCCGATTTGGGCCCGTCGGCGCGACGACTGCGTCCGTCATCGTCGCGGCCTATTCCACGTGGAATGCGGCGCTCGGCGTCGGGCCCTTCGCGGCACCGCTCGGGTCGGGTGCGGATGTCGCGCTGTAGGTGTATGCCTTCCTGGCCGCGGCAATTCTGTGCGCCTTGATCCCCGCGGTGATACTCGAAGAACGGAAGCGCGCCGTGCGAAGCTTGTCGGAGAGCGAGGACCGTTACAGGACCGTAGTCGAAACCGCCACCGACGCGATCATAACGGTCGATGCGAGCAGCCGAATTCTGTTTGCGAACACGGCCATCGAGCGGGTCTTCGGATATCCGCCGGGGGAAGTGGTCGGGCAGGAGCTGGGCATGCTCATGCTCCCCAGTCTGCGGACCGGTCACGGGCCGGGGATCGAGGACTACTTGGCCGGCGGAGAGGCCAGGAGCGGGTGGCGGGGGGCTGCGCTGACCGGTATTCACAAGGACGGACGGGAGGTCCCGCTCGAGGTCTCGTTCGGCGAGGTGGCCGACAAGAAGGGTCACGTGTTCACGGGGGTGCTCCGCGACATCAGCGAGAAGCGCCGGGCGGAGCACGCGCTCTCAGCCGCCCAAGAGCAGATGCAATTCGCGATGGAGGCGTCGAGGGTCGGGACGTGGCAAGTCGATTTCAAGACCGGTATCTGCCTGTGGTCGCCGATGCTCGAGGCGCTCCACGGTCTCAGCCCGGGGTCGTTCGGTGGGACGTTCGACGCGTTCTTCGAGCTGGTTCACCCCGAAGACCGCGATGCGGTTCGAAACGCCATCGACACGTCAACCCGTCAGCGGACCGATACGCATACCCTGTACCGGACGATTTGGCCGGACGGCTCCGTGCACTGGATGAACGGGATCGGGCGCATTTCTTATGACGCGGCGGGCAGCCCTCTTCGCGCAGGCGGCATCGAGCTCGATGTCACGGAGCGGCGCGGCCTCGAGGAGCAGATTCGGCAATCGCAGAAGATGGACGCGGTGGGGCAGCTCGCCGGCGGCATCGCGCACGACTTCAACAACCTGTTGACTGCGATCCAGGGCTTCTGCGGGCTGCTCTCCGATTCCCTCGGCCCGGACAGCCCGCAGCGCGCCGACGTGGACGAAATCTTCCGCGCCAGCGAGCGCGCCGCGTCGCTCACGCGCCAATTGCTCAGCTTCAGCCGGCGCCAGATTCTCGCCCCGCGGGTTCTGGATCTCGGCCAGTCGCTCACGGCCATGGAGCCGATGCTCCGGCGTCTGATCGGCGAGCACATCGAGCTCGTCGTGCGGATTCCCGCCGACTTGGGGCGCGTTCGCGCCGACCCGGCCCACATGGAACAGATCATTCTCAACCTGGCGCTCAATGCGGGCGATGCGATGCCTGAGCGGGGGACGCTGGTCATCACCCTGACGAACGTCGAGCTGGGTGAGGCCGACGAGCGATTCCACATCGATGCCGCGCGCGGCCGGTACGTGATGCTGGCGGTCAGTGACACCGGCGTCGGCATGGACGCGGCGACGGTATCGCGGATATTCGAGCCCTTCTTCACCACCAAGGCCGTGGGGAAAGGGACCGGGCTCGGCCTCGCCACCGTTCATGGGATCGTGAAGCAGAGCGGAGGAACGATCTGGCTCTACAGCGAGCCGGGGCAGGGCACCACGTTCAAGGTATACCTCCCGCGGGTGGACGAGCCCGCGACTGCCGCCGACCAGGTCCGCGCCACCGATGTCCTGGCAAGCGGCGGATCGGAGACCATCCTCGTCTGCGAGGACGACGAGGTCGTGCGGCGGCTCGTGTCCCGATTCCTGGAGCGGCGGGGCTATGATGTCCTCGTTGCGGCGACGCCGATGGAAGCCCTCGCCGCCTCGGAGCATCCGGTGCATCCGATCAAGCTGCTCTTGACCGACGTGGTCCTGCCGGAGATGAGCGGCCGGGCGCTCGCCGAGCGGATCACGGCAAACCATCCGCACATTCGGGTGCTCTACATGTCGGGATACACGGACGATGCGGTGGTGCGCCGAGGGGTCCTGGAAAGCGATACGCAGTTCATTCAGAAGCCGTTCGAGGCCAGTGCCCTGGCCGACAAGGTGCGCGAGGTGCTCGACCGGGCGGTGCCGGTTTCCTGAGATCTTTGAATGGGGGGATGCGAAAGCGGCAGGTGACAGCTTCGGCTCCGTCACCTGCCGCCCCGTCCCACGGTTCTCACGTCGAGGACCTCATGCGGTGGAATCCTTGTTCACCGGCACCGGCACGGGCTCAGTCTCCGGGGGCTCCGGCCACGCGACGTTCCGCGCGCTCTTCCAGGCACCGAGCAGATTGGGGTTCTCCCGGAACTGCAGGACCAGCATCCCTTCGATCTGCTTGACCTTCGCGATCACGGCGGACTTGAGCGCCTTCGCCTCGGTCCGGGCTCCGGTGTGGGCGGCTCGGCCCGCGTCGCCGGCGACGACGAGCCGGCCGTACTCCTCGAGCTGCTTGTTCAGCGTGTCGAGGACCCCGTCCACCATTCCGTACTTCACGAACAGCTCCCGGTTGGCCGCCGCCTCCGCCGCGATCGTTTGGGCGGTCGTCAGGAAGTCCACTTCGTTCGACCGGGCGAGTGGGACCCGAACTCGCGTCGCGAGCTCCGATTTTTCCTTCGCCGCGGCCTTTCCGATCCGGACGAGGTGCGTGAGCGCCTCGGACCGCATCACGTGCTTGAGCTCCTTCCGGTGTTGGGTGGCCGCGCGCTCGGCCCGGTGTCCCACCGATTCTTCCAGCGCGACCGCCTTGCCCCGTGCCACCAGCTCGCCCAGCTCGGCGACTACCGCGTCGAGCAGTTGGGCCCCGAACGGCCGGGTGCTGAGAAAGTTGCTGACGCGACTTCCCATAGCGAGTGTAAGACGTACCAGCGAATTCATGTTGCCCTCTCTCTCCGTTCCCTTGTGAGCGAATCGTTGGTTGGCCGGTCCAACGTTCGACGACCTCGTGAGCGACCGGCTTGTGGAGAACTCGACCAACACCGGAACGCGTAACCCGCTATTGCGAGGACCGTGCCAGCGAATCCGGTGACGCCACTTTGGACCGCACAACGGATCGATCGCACGGTGCGTCGTCGCGCATGATTGAGGCGTCGAGACGCCTATGAGAGGCAGCGCGTGTCAGGCTCGGTGCACGCCTACGTAGTGGACCGGGGCGGCCGCGAGCACCC
>JBDTOH010000649.1:0-3292 GCA_039933355.1 Gemmatimonadota bacterium
TGAGCGGCGTGCCGCTCGCCGTGATCAATACGCCCTACGTACAGCGGCTCGGGCTTACGATCGGTCCATTCACGCGGTGGCTGTTCCGGGGCCGCCGCACCAAGAAGTGGATCCGCACCTACTACAACCTCCGCACCGTGTGGCGCCTCAAGCGCACCTCGACCGCCGGCTTCGCCCGTGCGGAGGATCCGAACCGCGCCATCTGGCAGGCGGGGAAGAGCGTCGCCACCATCGAGCGGATCGAGCCGGCGGGCGCCATCGTGCGCCGCTTTGCGGCGGCGGTTGCGCCGGCCGGAGCTGCACCCACCGCCTAACGCAGAGCCTCGGGAGGGCTTTCTGACTTCACCCGTACTCCTCCGCACCGTCGGGCTCCTCGTCCTGTCCATCGGCGCGGTCTCCTTCATGTTCCGCGGTCACGGGAACCCGATCTGATTGGCGGTGCCCGCGGAGGCGCGCCATATTCTCCCGCTGATCATCACCGCGCCGTTCCCGCACCGCGCCCCTGACAGGGCCCTTCACACCCAAGAAAACCAGGAAAAGGTCGCCTCTATGACGTCTCGCCTTTCGTGGTTGGTCGCCGCACGGCGACTGTGGCTCGCGATTTTCTTGGCATTGTTCGGACAGTCTCTTGCGGCCCAGGGGATGGGATCGGTGGCCGGCACGGTAACCCGGGCCGACGACGGGTCGCCGCTCGCAAGCGTGCTGATCGCGGTACAGGGCACCAGCATCACCGCGGTGACGAACACGAAGGGGAGATATCTCATCGATCGAGTGCCGGCGGGGGGCCACACGCTGGTGTTTCGGTGGCTGGGATACAAGCCCGCTGAGGCGACGGTTACCGTAACGGCAGGCTCCCAGGCGACTGCCGATGCCAAGCTCGAGACACTGCCCTTCACGATCAGCGACCTGATCGTCACCGGCGCCTCGAGGGTGCCGGAGCGTGCGGTCGAGGCACCGGCCGCGGTTTCGGTGGTCGAGCCGCGGATTCTCGCCGCGACGTCGATCACCGGCCAGGCACCGCTCGCGCTCGCGCAGGTGCCCGGCGTGGACATCCCGCAGAACGGCGTCTTCGACTTCAACGTCAATGCCCGCGGCTTCAACTCGTCGCTCAACCGGCGGGTGCTCGTGCTGATCGACGGCCGCGATCCGTCGACCGCGTTTCTCGGATCGCAGGAATGGAACGCGCTGCCCATCCCGGTCGAAGACATGGCCAAGATGGAGCTGGTGCGGGGTCCGGGCTCGGCGCTCTACGGGGCAAACGCATTTTCCGGCGTGCTCAACATCCGGACCTTCGCCGCCCGCGAAGTCGTGGGCACGAAGTTGACGTTAGGCGGGGGTCAGCTGAGCACCTTCAAGGGGGATCTGCGGCATGCGGGTCTGTGGGTCGACGGCCGGGTCGGCTACCGGGTGAACTTCGGCTATTACCGGAGCGACACCTGGTCGCGGTCTCGCACCCTCAGGGACCTTACCTCACTGCAGAAAGAGTACGCGCCGGTCACCGAGACGCCGGTTCCCCTGGGACGCGAGGTCCGGCCGCTGAACGGACAAACCGCCGATCCCCTCACCGGCGTCGTCTCCGGCGATCGGGACCCGGTCAAGAGCATCTACGGCTCGGCGCGGGTCGACTACTACGCGGACAACGGCTCCGTGGTCACCGGCGAGTACGGCGCGGCGCAGGGCGAGAACGAGACGGCGGTCACCGGGATCGGACGGGTTCAGATCACCAAGGCGTTCCGTCCGTATGCCCGGCTCGCGTGGCAAAGCAACAAGTTCAACGTGATGGCCTATTGGAACAGCCGCGAAACCCGCGAGCCGCAATACTCGCTGGCGTCCGGCGGCGGGCTTTACGAGAAGTCGAGCATGCTCCACCTCGAGGCGCAGCAGAACGCCGCCTTCGCGAGCGACAAGGGGCACTTCGTCTTTGGAAGCTCGATCCGCAACTACCGCGTCGATACCCGGCACACGCTGATGGGACCCGCCGACGACGATCGGAGCGACTATTACTACTCGCTCTTCGCGCAGACCGAGTATCAGATCGCGCCGAAGGTGAAGGTGGTCGGGGCGGCGCGGTACGACCTCGGGTCGCTCATCGATGGACAGCTCTCGCCCAAGCTGGCGCTCGTCATCTCGCCGAACGACAAGCACTCGTTCCGCTTTACCTTCAACCGGGCGTTCCAAAATCCGAACTACTCGGAGTTCTTCCTCAACGTCGCGGCCGGCGCCCCGGCCGACCTCCGGGCGCTCGAGGCCGGGTTGCGAGCTTCCCCGTTAGGCCCGGCGCTCGCCGGCGTTCCGGTCGGAGCGCTGTTCGACAATTCGCAGACGGTCCCGGTCCGGGCCCGCGGGAACGCGAAGCTCGACGTTGAGAAGGTGACCGGCTACGAGTTCGGATATCGCGGCGACCTGACGCGGAAGCTCTACGTCACCTTTGACGCGTATCGCGACGTGCTCAAGAACTTCGTCACCGACCTGCTTCCCGGGGTGAATCCGGCGTTCCCCTATTGGACCGCGCCGGCCGCGGTCCCCGCCGCTGCCCGCGCGGCGCTGCAGAGCGCGGTGAGGAACGCGCTGGTCGCCAATCCCGCCAGCAGGACCGCGGGTTTGGGCCTCAGCCGGACCGAGGACGGGAAGACCGCCATCGTCGTGTCGTATGCGAACGCCGGCCAGGTAACCCAATACGGCTTCGAGGCGGGCGTCGGGCTCCAGCTCACCAACACGCTCCGGGCCGACGGCTCCTTCTCGCTGTTCCACTATGCCGTCAACAACCAGCAGGAAGGCGACAAGCTCCTCGCCAACACGCCGAGCGCCAAGGGACACGTGGCGCTCTCGTACAGCGGCCGGACCGGGCTCGACCTCGGCATTTCGTTGCGCGCGGTGAAGGGATTCGACTGGGCGGCAGGCGTGTTCGCGGGTTATATCGAGCCGCAGGAGACGATCGACGTCAACGGGGCCTACGACATCAACAACAGCTTCAAGATGTTCGCGACCGCGGTCAACATTCTGGACCAGCAGCGCTACACGATCTTCGGCGGATCGGTGAACGGTCGAAGAATCCTCGCCGGGGTCACGACGAGGTTCTAGCGCTACAGGCCCGACAGCGGGATCCGAAGCCCCATTCCGACCCGGACATCGTTCTGGAGCTTGCTTCCGGTCGTCGTCGGGCCGACGTCGAACGTGGCTTTGTAGATGTAGTCGTCGAGGATGAACGCGAGCGAAAGGCGGCCGCCCAGCCGGAAGCCGAACGACCCGCCGAGGACACCGCCGACATCGGTCTTGTCCTGGAGCTTCCCGA
>JBDTOH010000650.1:0-3291 GCA_039933355.1 Gemmatimonadota bacterium
GGCTCGCGCCCGTGAAGGCACCTTTGGTATGCCCGAACAGCTCGGATTCGACCAGCGAATCGGCGACGGCGCCGCAGTTCACTGCCAGAAAGGGACTCGCGGCGCGGCCGCTCTGAGCATGGAGCAGTCTCGCGATCAGCTCCTTGCCGGTTCCCGTCTCACCGACGATCAGCACGGTGGCCGGCGTGGGCGCAACCCGGCTCACGAGGTTGAGCGCCGCCTGGACGTGAGGATCGCGCCCCACGAAGGGAAGATGGTCGGGCACTGAAGCTCCTATCCCGGGCCGCGGCGGCCGGTCAGGCCGCGCGCTCGAATCGGACCACACTGTAGATCGGAAGTCCGGGTGCCAACCCGACAAGGTCGGCCAAGGATTCTTCCCAGCTTGTTCTTTCGGACCGAATCTCCGACATTGGGCCCTCGTCCTGCATCGGAGGCCCTCATGGCCGGACTTCGTTGGATTGTGGTGGCCCTTCCATTGCTCGCCGCCTGTACGGCGCCCAGCATCTCCGCTCTCGACGCGCCCACGGGGCCGGAACGCACCGTTGTCATGGTGCAGGGGACCAACGTGCTCTTCAGCCGGATCGTCTGGGACGCGGGGCTGCCCGGGGAGCGAACCGTTCCCGGCGGCTTTCTCGGCGGATACATGTTCTCGGTACCGCCGGGGGCGACCAATGGACCGCATCCGGTGGCTCTGGAAAACGGCCGGGGCCGGTCCGCTCCGGCGACCTTCACGGTGACGGACCCGGTCGCGATCGGCGGGCCGAGGGTCGATCATGTCATGCTGGTGTCGAACTCGTTCCCGGCACCGGGGAAGCTGCTCGTATGGCTCTACGTCCAGGGAGCCAACATCGACGTCGGCTCGGTGGTCCAGGTGGACGGTGTGGACGCCGCCACGGTCGCGCACAAGGCGCTCCGCAACGAGCTGTTCGGGATCGCGCCGGCGTCTCTCGGCTTTCCGATCCGGCACTACCTTTCGCTCCTCGCGGCGCCCGACACGCTGGCGGCGGGAAGCACCGTGTCGATCACCGTTAGGAACCTGGACGGCACCGTGAGCGGAGCATTCCCGTACACGCTTCCCGCCAACGCGGCCTCCGTCGACAGCGACGGCGACGGGCTGCTCGACACCTGGGAGACGGCCGGCTTCGACGCCGACGGCAACGGCGCCGTCGACGTCGATCTCGCGGCGCTCGGCGCCAAGCCCTATCGCCGCGACGTGCTGCTCGAGGTCGATGTCATGAACGGACTGGCCAATCCCCCGATCGCCACGGCACCCGGCAGCCCAGGCACGTTCGATCTGGCCCGGGGCATGTTCGCGGCGGCACCGGTGATCAATCCGGTCGACTCGAACGGTATCAACCTGATCATCGATGCGAGCGGAACGGTGCCGTTCGTTCAGACCATCGGGTTCGGCGCGGCCGACAACGCGATGCTGGGGACGGCCAACTACAGCACGGTCAAGGCGGCGAACTTCACCAATGCAGTGCGGGGCAACATCTATCACTATGCGGTCTGGGGGAATGCACAGCCCGGCGGGTTCAGCGGCATAAGCGATATCGTCTTCGACCTCGCCGGGAATGTCACCGGTCCAGGCGACGATTTCATCGTGAGCTTCGACGATTTCGGGGCGTCGTTTCAGACCCTCCGTTCTCAGGTGGAGACGTTGGCGCACGAGTTCGGGCACGATCTCATGCAGCAGCACGGCGGGAACAACAACAACCAGCTCAAGCCTAACTACTGGAGCGTGATGGCCTATACCTGGCAGCTCAGGACCGGCCGGAACAATGCCACTCGGCGGCAACGGGTGACCTGCTGGCCGTTCTACTACGCCGCCGCCGGCGCGACGGAGCCGGCCGGGGCACTGCCGGGGGCGATCAACGCAGTGGTGGACTACTCCGAGGGAATGGCCGCGAGCGTGACCGAGAACAACAACACCCTGAACGAGACGACGGGCGTCTGCGGGCTCGCGGTCGACTGGAACGACGACGGTGATCAGGCCGACCTGAATCTCTCCGCCGACGCCGACGATGACGGGGTGCTCGGGGTGGTCACGGACTTTGCCAACTGGCGGGCGCTCAACTTTCGGGGGCCGGCCCTCAACGGCACGGTGCTTCCGTGAAGGAGACCATCATGATGAACGCGAGAATGAGTTACGGAGTCCTCATGGGGCTCGCCTTGGGAGCGGCCTGTCGCGCCACCCCACCGGCCAATCTGGAGAACGGCGCTAAATCCCAGGCGGATCTTGCCGCCGACACGACACAGGCCCGGCTCTGGAGAGACGCCGCAGACCGCGCCGGGGCGCAGACGGCGGTGGCAAAGCCGGTGGATACCGCCGTGACAAACCGGATCCGGCCTCAGGTCCCGTCCCGGCCCGTGGCGGCCCAGTCCGTCGCCTTTCCGGCCGAGATGCGGGGCGGGCTCCGAGTGGACGCGTTGCCGGATCTTCCCGCGGGCGGCTACAGCGGCTCCGCCCGCGTGGCCGACATCACCGGAGAACGGATCGGGCTCGAGCTACCGGGCCAACCACCTCTCCGTCTCACCCTCACCGCGCGGGCGCGGGGCGGGGCTCTGCGGCTGACACCGAACGAGCAGGTTCAGCTCGAGCTTCGCGCCCGCGACGACCCGACCAACCGGCAACGGATCGTCGCGCTCGCGACCAAGAGCGACGGGATCGTGTCCGTACTCGAGACCGGAACCAAGCCGGTCACGGCCACCGTTAGGCTGTTCGGCCTGGTGGCTCGCCAGGTCGGCAACCCGGATTCCGGCACGATGTCGGTCGAGGTCCAAATTCGCGGGGAGCGTCAGGTGATGAGGCCGGGGCAGTTGCTCGACTTTCCCGGTGCCGGGCTCACCGTCGGCCTGATCGGGAGTACGGCGCTCACCGGGGCCGATCGGTTCCGGGCGGAGGGGAATCCGTACGCGATCGATCTCGTCGCGTGGAGGCGTTAGAGCGCCGGCGCTCTTCTCGAGGAGACCGCATGCGAACCGCCCGGCTGTACCCCCTGGTCCTTCTCCCCGCGCTTTGGGCGTGCTCGCCGGAGCCGCCGGCGGAGTCGATTCCGGACTGGCTTCGAGCGAAGATCACCGAGCTCGAGCACGCACCGGTTGCGAACCCGCCGCTCTGGGTCGGGCGGTACGACTACACGGGACAGGTCGTCTACTACGTCCCTCCCCACTGCTGCGATATCATGAGCGCGCTCCTCGCGGCCGACGGCACGGTGATCTGTGCCCCCGATGGCGGGATGACGGGGCGGGGGGACGGCCGTTGTCCGGATTTCCTCGACCAGCGCAAGA
>JBDTOH010000651.1:0-3290 GCA_039933355.1 Gemmatimonadota bacterium
GATCGAGCTCACTAGGTTGCCGCCGCGATCATATGCCAGGAACGGGCCCGCCGGCAGGCTAGCCGGATCAACGTACAAAGTCCCAAGTCCGGGGAGGAAGTCGGGGAGCTGGACCAGAGTACTAACGCCTTTGTACGCACCGCCCGGTGGGGCCTTGCGCTGTGCCGCAACAGTTTGCGGGACGGTCAGCTGAAGGCCCAGGGCGACCCCAAGCGCTCCCAGAAAGAACGAGTTCATAGGATAATCTCTCCGTGCGAGTCCGATGGTCATCCCGGCTCGACGGCTCGCGCGTCGAACTCGGTTCGGCCGTAGTGATCCGTCATCAGACGTCGCTTCAGCCGTCGATCTGGAATGCTGCGCGTTAGGCCCGCTGGATCAAATAGCACAGACGTACCCTCCTACCTAACGTCCATAACCGCCTCCGGAACTGTGTCTCCGAAGGCTTCTGAACGCAGGCCAGAGCCGCCTCCAACACTTTAAGTCCCGCCAGGTTGCGCTCGGAGTCCTAGTGGAAGTCACGATGCGGCTGTCCACTCATCCTCGGCTAGGGTCTCGGCGACCGGACGCCCTGGTCGCCGACACCGCTTCGCGGAGCATCTGATTCGCGTAGCCCCATTCGTTGTCGTACCAGCTCATGACCTTGACCAGATCCCCGTCGATCACCTTGGTGAGCTCGAGATCCACGATGGATGCGCGCGGGTCGCCAATGACATCCGAAGAAACGAGCGGGTCGCGCGATACTCCGAGCACTCCAGCGTAGCGCTCGGTCTCGGCTTCTTCCGTGAAAATGTCGTTCACTTCGTCGACGGTAGTCTTCCGCGACGTGACGAAGGTGAGGTCCGCGATCGATCCAATTGGAACCGGTGCCCGGATGGCGATCCCGTCGAACCGGCCTGCATATTCCGGCAGCGCGCGCGTCGTTGCGAGCGCCGCACCGGTCGTGGTCGGGACGAGGTTCGCGCCCGCGGCGCGACCTCGACGGACATGCTTGCTCGGTCCATCGACGATTGACTGGGACGAGGTATACGCGTGCACGGTCGTCATCACGGCCTTGGCGAACCCGATGCGGCGGCCGATGACCTCGACGATCGGCGTGATGCAGTTCGTGGTGCAGCTTGCACAGGAGACAATGAAGGGGGCGCTTTCCGGCACGTTCACACCATGGACGACCGTCGGCACCTCGACGTCTGCCGACGGCGCCGACAGGAGCACAATCCGGGCGCCCGCGCGGATGTGCTTTTCGAGATCCCGACGCCGCCTGAACGCCCCGGTGCACTCGAACACGAGCTCGACCCCCAGCTCCTTCCACGGAAAGCCCACCAGGTCGCGGCTTTGCAGCGTTCGCAGCCTCTGGCCGGCGACGACTAGGTCAGCTCCGTCGACCACGACGGGCTGCGCGTACCGCCCGTACACCGTGTCGAAGCGAAGCAGATAGGCGAGGTTGTCGACGTCCACCAGGTCGTTGACCGCGACGAGCTCGAACGACGGCTCGTCGATCACCAATTTCAGGACCGCGCGTCCGATTCGTCCCAGACCGTTGATGGCAACCTTGGTTCTCATGCCGCACCGCCTGCGTTTGCTTCAGCGCCGGCCCCGGAGCCGCCATCGCCTTTCTCGAGACCGCTCCACTGCTCTGCCTGGTACCCCGCGATCGTATCCAGCGCCAAGGCCGAATGAGCATAAGTACCCCCTGCGCGCATCTCCGCGGCGACCCAGATAGCTTCCATGATCTCCTCGGCCGCCGCCCCGTGGCGTAAGGCCGCGCGAGTATGGCTGCGGATGCTGTACGGACACTGCGTCACATGCGCGACGGCCACAGCGATCGATTGCTTTGTTTTCGCAGCAACGGCACCTGCAGCGAACACGCTTCGCGTGAACGCCTCGGCCGGCCCAGGCGCCATACGCTTCCGCTGTTCAGCGAACTCCCGAGTTGCCGGCGGATAGAGCGGTTCTGATGACATCGGTTGGTCCGTCCATGTTTTCGAGCGAAATCGTGGAGCTTGAGCTGAGCGGAGGCAGGTTTTCCCCGGTTCGCCTTGAGAGGTATACTTAGGGAGTGGTAGACCGGGCGGCAATGAAGCGCTTGTACCGGGCGCAGATACGCGCGTTCGGCGCCCCGGTTCCGGCTTGGCACGCGGACCCGAAACACCAACAGCTCCCACGCGGCGATGGCGAGGAGGGCAATGCTCGAACCGGAGCTGTTTGCGCTGCTCGAGCAGACCGCCGACGCCGCCTATACGGTGACCGGCGACGGCGAGATCTGCTCCTGGAACGGGTCTGCGGAGCGGTTGTTCGGCTACCCGGCGAGCGAGGTGCTCCGCCGCAACATAGACGAGGTGCTCGAGGCGCTCGACGTGTTAGGCACCGACGCGCTGGCGGGGGATCGCGACGCGGCGGCCCGTCGCTGGGATGGAACGTCCGCCGGGATCGCCAACTTTGACTTGGAGGTGCGGCCCCGGTCCGGAGCCCGGATCTGGGTCAACGTGTCGACGATTGTCTTCGACAGCCCGCGAACCGGGCGCCGGCTCTTTGTCCGGCTCGCGCGCGATATCACCCAGCGTCGGCGCAAGGAAGAGCTGCTCGACCGCCTGTTGGAAGCCGTCCGGCAAGTCGTTTCGCTCGGCGAAGACGGGTCCGGTCACGCACCGGTCGAGGCGCTCTCCGAGCAGGAGCGCCGGATCCTCAAACTCTTCGCCGAAGGCCGGAGCCCCGCGACTATCACCCGCAGGCTGGGTATTTCCAACCAGACTCTCCGCAACCATCTCCACCACGTCAACCATAAGCTCCGCACCCACAACCGCCTCGAGGCGGTGACCCATGCGCAGCGGCGCGGGCTCATCTAACAGCAGCCCGCTCGGGCCCGTCCTGCTCGAAGCTCCGCCGGTCAGCCGGCGAGCTTCCTGAGCGCCGCCCCCTTGTGCATCGCGAGGTGATCGGTCTTGTCGCTCTTGATCTGATACTGCGGTTCGTCCGTGCTGGCATGAACGGTGTAACCCTTGAACGTGATCCTGGTCGTGACGACTCTGGTGATCCGGCCCCGGACCCGCCCGGCTTCCGAGTTCCAGCTCACATGATCGCCTCGCTTGAAGCGCTTTTTCGTCATCGAATTCCCTCCGTTGAGGCTCGGTGATGCGGTCGTGACCAAACCCCGCAGGCGAAAGGCCAGTCTCTCCAGCGCCGGGTCGCCAGCCATCGCGACAGACGGACCAGCCGAGAGCAGTCACGCCGTTTCAGTCCGGATGCCCTACCGGCTCGACCTCACGGTCAGTGTTCTGCGGCGGCTGTCGACA
>JBDTOH010000652.1:0-3283 GCA_039933355.1 Gemmatimonadota bacterium
CCGGAGCTCGAGGCCTATATGGACGCGCTGCGCAAGGAGGGCAACTCCATCGGGGCGCGGGTCAATGTGGTTGCGAGCGGCGTGCCGGCCGGTCTCGGCGAGCCGGTGTTCGACAAGCTCGAGGCCGACATCGCGCACGCGATGATGAGTATCAACGCAGTCCGGGCAGTCGAGCTGGGCGCCGGATTCGCGGTGGTCGCCCAGAAGGGCACGGAGCACCGGGATGAAATTACCCCCGGCGGCTTTCGTCGCAATGCCTCCGGTGGCGTCCTCGGCGGAATTTCCACGGGCCAGGACATCCTGGTGAGCATCGCCCTGAAGCCGACCTCCAGCATCCGGTTACCGGGCGACACGGTGGACGAGGAGGGTGAGCCGGTGGAAGTGGCCACGACGGGGCGACACGATCCCTGCGTTGGGCTTCGGGCGGCGCCGATCGGAGAAGCCATGCTCGCAATCGTCCTAATGGACCACTATCTGCGCCATCGGGCACAGAATGCGGACGTCCAGCCGGTGACCCCGGCTGTGGAGACTCGCCGCACGCGGTCCTGATCTGCGCAGTGCTGGTTCGCGATTACCTGTAGTTCCGGACGGCTCAGCCTTACGCGCTGGGAGCATATGGGCTATAGTTGGTTCCACTTCTAGGCCATCGGCTACTTGGGCTCCCCGGCGAGGGGTGGTGCTGACGGCTCAATCGGGGATTGGTGATGCCACGAGTTCGACTCGCTGCAGTCCCGCTGCTGGCGGGGCTTTTACCGTTGACCGCCGGCGCTCTGGGCCTCGGCGAAATAACGCTCCGGTCGGCACTCAACCAGCCTCTGGTTGCAGAAATCCCCGTGACGGCGAACTCCGCTGACGAACTGAATCAGCTCAGTGTTCAGTTGGCCCCGGCCGCCACTTTCGAGCGCTTCGGTCTTGACCGACCCCGGTTTCTTGACGACTTGAGCTTTAAGGTGACGCGGGATGGTGCCCGAACCCTGGTCCGGGTGACCTCAACCCAGCCTGTCAGTGAACCCTTCGTCTCTCTTCTGCTGGACGTTGCCTGGCCCCAGGGCCGGCTCCTGCGGGAGTACACGGTTCTGCTCGATCCACCGACTTTCGCGCGGCCGGACTCGTCGGGGCCCGCAGCCACGGGGCAGGGCGCGGCGGCCCAGAGAACAACTCCGCCGGCCGCGGCCGGGCCTGAAGCGTCCGCGCCCGTCATTCGCCGCGCTCCGGCTCCCACCGGCACGACGGTTGGAGTGGGCACAGCGGGTGCGGCTACTGGCAGCCTTTCCTCCGGTCCGGACGGCAGCTCCTATGGCCCGGTGCGGTCGAATGAGACGCTGTGGCGCATTTCCGAACGATTGCGTGCCGACAGCAACGTTACTGTGAACCAGATGATGATGGCGCTCTACCGGGCGAACCCGGAAGCGTTCTCAGGCAACATCAACCGGCTAAGGCGCGGCGCGATTCTGCGCCTGCCGCGGGGGAAGGATCTCGCGGATATCAGTACTCGCCAGGCGACGAACGAGGTTCTGCGCCAGGATCAGGAGTGGCGAGGTGCCGCCAGCAGCCCCTCTCCCGTGCCGGCCCGCCTCCAGCTGGTACCCCCTACGGAACAGCCCGCAGCTAAAGCCCCAGGTACCGGTGGCATCCCGAGTCCTGCGGCTGCGGCCGAGCGTGCGGCCCTGGAGCAGGAGCTGGCGGAAAAGCAGCGTCTGCTCACCGTCAAGGACAGTCAGCTCAAGGCGCTTCAGGATCGCGTCAGCCAGCTTGAGGCCAAGACAGCAGCCCCAGCCCCCACCGAACAAGCGCCGGTCGTGGCCCCTGTGGAGAGCCCGCCAACGGTCCAGCCCGAAGCGGGGACTGAGGCCGTCGGGAAGGTTCCGGCTGAGAGTTCGCCCGCCGTCGAGGAGCGCACGCCCGCTGTACGTCCCCCGCAGGATCGGACCAAGGGGGGTGGATTCTTAAGTTCGCTTACCGGCCTCATCTTCAATGGCGTGTTCCTGGTCTCGGCCGCCGCCGTGTTGCTGGTCGGACTTTTCTTGATTTTCGCCCGCCGGCGTATGGCCACGGCTGACGAGGCCAGTCATCGTTTCGATAACGATTTTCGCGGCGACGTGGGGGGTGGCGCGAATAGTACCCAGCCCATGGTTCGCCGCGATGGCTACAGCGTCGAGGAAGCGGCGACTGACCGGACCCAGTCGACGCCCGCAGTCAGTCGCGCCCCGCGGGACACCGACGCTGAAACGGCGCTGGAGCGCACGATCAGCACCGAAGGTGCTGTCGAACTGGACCAGGCAGACGTGGTCGCCGAAGCCGACTTCCACATGGCCTACGGCCTCTACGATCAGGCGGCCGAACTACTCTCACGCGCCCTGCGCGACAGCCCGGATCGGCGCGATCTTCGGCTGAAGCTGCTCGAGGTGTTTTTTATCTGGGAGAACAAGACCTCGTTCCTCAAGGAAGCACAGGCTTTCCAGCGGCAGCTCCGCGGTGCAGCGGATCCCGACTGGAACAAGGTCGTGATCATGGGCAAGCAGATCTGTCCGGGCGAAGCACTCTTCTCTGGCGCCGTGGGTACCACGGGTGACGTCGGCCTTGATCTCGGGCCGCGCGACGACAAGGGTAGTGTCGACATCTCCTTTGATGAGGGCGGAGCCGAGAGTCCCGACCTTGACCTCACGGGAGCCCGTCAGGGTCGAACCTCCGATCTCTTGGATTTCGACCTCGCGACTATGGACGCCGGGGCGACTGAAGGGGCGTCGTTGGATGCCACGGGGCTGATGGAGACGAAGATTGCTCCTGGCGACGGTGGCGGGAGTGGCACGCGGACGGCCGAGGTTCCCACAGTCGAGGCGCGCTTCACGGGCGACTATTCGCCGACGATGGAAACACCGACTATCGAAACGGCGACCGTGCATGCGACCGGTGCGGGTACGCTGGAGACGCCGACACTGGAGAGCGCGGTCCCGGGTCCGCGTTCCCCGGCTGTGGATTCCCGGCGCGCGAGTAGTGGCGATCAAACCGAGGAAATCAACCTCGAAGACCTCGGGCTCGATCTCACCGGGCTGGACCAGGCGGCGGGTGACCTGGGCACGGGGGTGCACGGCTCCCTCGAAAGCGGTGACAGCGGAGAGGTGTACGACCTTGGCGCGGCCAGCGACGAATCGCCCGACTTGCTCGAGGGGTTGGAAGTCGATGCCACGGCGGAAATGCGCGAGATGGCGCTCGACGAAGGGACACTTGACTTGCCCGCCTTCGGCAGCGCGATGGCGAAGAGCGCCGCCGACCGCGACTCGGC
>JBDTOH010000653.1:0-3263 GCA_039933355.1 Gemmatimonadota bacterium
TGCCACAGCCCACCCCCGCCGAGCGCGAGCGTGTCGTAGCGTGGATCGATCAGGCGCTGGAAGCCGCCCGCATGCGCCCGGCTCCGAAGAATGGCCTGGTCCGCCGCCTCACCGTGCCGCAGTACGGCAACACTCTGCGTGAGCTACTGCTGATAGAAGACGATTTGACCACTGGCCTTCCTCCCGACGCGGTGTCGAAAGACGGCTTCGTCAACAACAAAGACACGCTGCAACTCTCGCCGCTACTGACCGAGGCTTATTTCGAGATCGCCGAAAAGGCACTGAAGGCCATCGGAGCATAGCAGCGCGGGGGACGAGGGACAGGGCCAACGGACGGGGAACAGCCCCTCAAGGCGGAGCGCGGTTACTTCCTACCAGTCATTTGGATCCCACCGGGTCGGCTCCTCCCCGTCCCCCGTACCTGTCCCCCGTTCCCCACCCCCCGCCTACCCCTTAAATTCCGTTCCTATGGTCACCCTCAAGTCACCCAAGGAAATCGACATCATGGCCCGGGCCGGCGACATCGTCGCCCGGACTCTGGACCTCATGCGGGGGCTGGTGCGGCCTGGGATCACCACCGAGGACCTCGATTGCGAGGCGGAGAAGTTCATTCGGAGCCATCCCGGGGCCAAGCCGTCGTTCAAGGGCTTGTACGGCTTTCCCAAGACGCTCTGCATCTCGATCAACGACGAGATCGTCCACGGAATCCCCTCGACCAAACGGGTTCTCCGTGAAGGCAACATCGTCAGCATCGACTGCGGCGTGTTCGTCGAGGGCTTCCACGCCGACTCGGCGATCACCGTGCCGGTCGGTCCCGTGGGACCTGAGGTTACTCTGCTACTCGAGGTGACCGAAGAGGCGCTCCGGGCCGGAATCGCCGAGGCGCGCTTAGGCAATCACACGGGGGACATCGGCCACGCGATCCAGGGGATCGTCGAGGGGCACGGGTTCAACGTTACCCGCGAGCTGGTCGGGCACGGCGTGGGTACCCGGATGCACGAGGACCCGCAGGTGCCTAATCACGGCCAGCCGAAGCGCGGCTCGCGGCTCCAGGAGGGGCTGACCATTGCGATCGAGCCGATGGTGATGACCGGAAGCAACGTTACCAAGATGCTCAAGGACAACTGGACCGTGGTCACCGCGGACGGCTCGCCGGCCGCGCACTTCGAGCACACCATCGCCGTGACCAAAGAAGGCCCCCGAATCCTGACCCTCGCCGCCTAACCACCCGCCCCGGCAACAATCGACTGAATGCGCTGCGCCGGAGCAATCCATATCACCCGAGTAATCCATATCGAGCGCATGCCGGCCCAGCGCACCCCCTCATCACTCCCGAACAGATTGCAGATGGGGACGGAAGATCGAACCAAGTGATCGATCCGATGTATCCGCCCAAATCCGCCGCATCCGGATCAACCAACCTAGGTCTTGCCACTGCCATCCTCGGGCCCCTCGGCCGCCCCGCCTTCCGACTTCCGGCTTTCGATGCCCGGTTCCACGATTTCCAATTCCGCGATTTCCCGTTCTGAGGCTTCCGGCTTCCGCTTTCCCAGCGCCGGCTTCGGTCCCGACCCGAACCACGCCATCCCCACTCCAAGACCGATCCAGATCAGCTCCCGGAGCCGCGATACCACGCTCGTGTAGACGCCGATCTCCCCGCTCAGCCCGAGCATCCGAAAGATTCCGAGCAGCGATGCCTCTTTCCATCCGAGCTCGAACGGGATGAAGAACATCAGGTTGATCGCAAGCGCCGCCAGCCCGCTCATGCAGAGCGCCTGCGCGTAGGTCAGGTGGAGCGACACGCCCCGGGCGATCACCACGAGCTCGAACACCGCCACCGCGCGCGCGATGGTCTCGAATACCAGCGCGATCAAGAACCGCCGCCGGTGATTCCGGTAGAAGTGGGTGATGTGCTCGTCGATCTCGATCAGCGCCGGGCGCCGTTTGGCGAGCAGCGCGCCGAGCCGGTTGAGCAGCGGGATCTTCTCGAGGATTCGGACCAACCGGATGAGAAGGCCGTGCCGGTGGAGCGCGATCAGCACCGTGCCGATGCCGAGCACCGCGAATGTGGCGAGCACGAGCACCGTGACGTGGAGCACCGTCCACTCCATCAGGATGAACGCCAGGGCCAGCGCCGACAGCCACAGGATGATCGAGCTCAGGGCGTGGAGCAGCGCGAAGATGAGCACCGCCCCGACCGCGCGCTGCCGGTCGAGCCAGGGGCCTAACGAGAGGACCCGGTACGGCTCGCCCCCGGCGGCGAGGAACGGGGTGATAAAGTTGATCGAGAAGCCGCTGATCGTGAGGCGCAACGTGTGCAGGAACGGGGGATGCCGCGGCTCGGCTCTGAGGACTTGATGCCAGGCGGCCGCGTTGAAGATGTAGACCACGCCGTAGATCCCGACCGCGACCGGGACCGTCCACCGCGCGCCCGCGATCTGCTCCAGCAGCCGGCCGATTCCGGCCTGGGCCAGAACCAGCGCATAGAGGGCCGCACCCGCGAGCAGCAGTGCCCACCGAGCCCCCCGCGGCATCAAGCCGTCAGGCCGAGTCCGGATCGCTCCGGGGCGTCATAGATCGCGTCCAGAATGAGCGCCACATCGGTGAGGTCGGCCAGGGAGGCTTCGTCGGTTCCACCCGCGTCCATCGCCCGGGTGAAGCTGCCGAACAGCCCGCCAAACCAGTCGGCATAGGACGCCTTGTCGAGCTGGGAGGTGAAGTCGATCCGGTCGTGCTTGCCTGGTGTCGAGGCCTCGAGCCAGCCGTCGCGCCACTCCAGCCAGCCCTGATCGCCGACGAACCGGATCCTGGTCTCCCGATGGTGGGCCGCCCACGTGAGAAACAGCACGCCCATCTTGTTGGGGTACTGGAGGACGACCTGAGCGGTATCCTCGACGTCGTACTCCCGATGCCGGAGCCGGGTGGTCCACGCCTCCACCGAGTCCGGCGGGCCCGCGACGTCGAGCAGCTCGTAGATGAGATGCGTGCCATGGTCGAGCACGATGCCGCCGCGGCTCTGCTCGCGCTGGGCCCGCCACGGCATCACCATGGGAGCTCCACCCCGGTCGGCCTCGAGTCGATAGACCTGAAACTCGGCCAGCCGCCACGGGCCGATCCGCCCTTCCGAAAGCCATTGCTTGAGCTGGAGCCACGCCGGATTGAAGCGGTACTGATGGCACGGCATCAGCACCCGGCCCGCCGGCCGGGCCGCCGCGGCCAGCGTCTCGGCCTCGCTCGCGGAGATAGCGACCGGCTTCTCGCAG
>JBDTOH010000654.1:0-3262 GCA_039933355.1 Gemmatimonadota bacterium
ACCGAAGCGCTGAGAATTGAGCTACCGATCCCGAGAGCCGGCCTCTCTGGCGGCATGGCGACGACGCGGGTATCGTCGAGCACAATGCCAGATTTCATTGTGGTGGGAGGCGGTTCGGCCGGCGCAGCGATTGCGAGCCGGCTGTCGGAAGACCCCTCGGTATCCGTGTTGCTCCTCGAGGCCGGCAGCGACCGGGAAACCAGTCACGTCACCATTCCTGCCGCCTTTGCAAAGTTGTTCCGCGGCCCCCTCGACTGGGCCTACGACACCGAGCCGGAGCCTGCGTTAGGCGGCCGCCGGCTGTTCTGGCCCCGCGGCAAGATGCTCGGCGGCTCGAGCGCCATGAACGCCATGATCTGGACCCGCGGCGCCGCCTCGGACTTTGACGGGTGGGCAGCCGCCGGAAACCGCGACTGGAGCTACGCCGGCGTCCGGCCCGCGTTCGAGCGGATCGAGCGGACCGAGACCGAGCCGGGTGCCGGGGTGACGGTGAGCGAGCCCCGCACCGTCAACCCGCTCACGCGGACATTTCTGGCCGCGGCCGAGGCCGAGTACCTCACGCCGAACCCCGGCTTCCGCGACGGCGTGATGGACGGTGTGGGCCTGTTCCGCGTATCCCAGCGGCGGGGGGCTCGCTGCAGCACGGCGCGCGGCTACCTGAGGCCCGCTCGAGGTCGAAAAAACCTCACGGTCATGCCGCATGCGAGGGTGACCCGGATTCTGTTCCAAGGCCGCTGCGCGGAGGGTGTGGCATACGTCACGACCGATGCGGGCTCCGAATCTCGGGCCCAGGGCCAGGTGATCCTCTCCGCCGGCGCGATCGGCTCGCCCCAGCTCCTCCTGCTGTCCGGCGTCGGGCCCGCGCAGGAGCTCGAGGCCCTGGGAATTCCCGTTGTGATCGACCTCCCCGGGGTCGGCCAGAACCTCCACGACCATCTCGCCACCGGCACCGTCTACCGCGCCACTCGGCCGAACTCGCTGATGAGCGCCGAGTCGCTCCCGAACGTGCTCCGCTATCTCGTGCTGCGGCGGGGACCACTGTCGTCCAATGTCGCCGAGGCCGGCGCCTTCTTGCGACTCGACCCGACCCGTCCGGTCTGCGACATCGAGCTCTTGTTCGCGCCCGCTTTCTTCGTCGACCATGGACAAACGCGGGTCGACGGTCACGGGTTCACCCTTGCGGCCATCCTGCTCCATCCGGAGAGCCGCGGCCGGATCGCGCTCATGTCGAACGACCCCCTGAGACCACCGGCCATTTACGCCAACTACCTGACGTCGCGCCTCGACTTCGACCGGCTCCTGGCCGGATTGGAGATCGCTCGGCGGATCGTCGCTCAAGCGGCGTTCAGCGCCGACCGCGGAGCAGAGCTGTTCCCCGGTGATTCCGACCTGGACACGTTCATCCGCGCGCGATCCGAAACCCTGTATCACCCCGCCGGGACTTGTAAGATGGGTTCGGACCCGATGGCGGTCGTGAGCGACCGGCTCGAGGTTCACGGACTGGAAGGCCTTACGGTGGCGGATGCCTCGATCATCCCCACTTCGATGACCGGTCATCCCAATGCCGCGTCGATCATGATCGGGGAGCGGGCCGCCGCGTGGCGGCTGGCCCGGAGCGCTTGAGGAGCGCTCAGCCTTGAACCGCTATGCGTGATCCTTTGCCGGCTGCTTCCTCTCGAGATAGTTGTCGCGCTCGCGGAGGATTGCGTTCACCAGCGGGGCCGGGTCGAACCGGACTGGGTCGGTAGCGGGAAGGCCAGTCTCGCGAGCCGCCGCCGCGCAGGCCTCGCGCGCTTCGTCGTCGCTCAAGTCGTAAGTGTTGAGGCAGATCCCTACCACCTTGGTCGGATGGACCGCCGACCCGATCATCTCGTAGAGGTCGACATAGCGCGAAAGCGGCGGGATCTTGAGCCACGGCTCGGTCCGGTATTCGCCGATGTGGTCGCGGGTCGATTGGTGGCACAAGATCAGCGCATCGGGACAGGATCCGTGGAGCAGACCAAGCGTGACGCCCGAGTAACCGGGGTGATTGATGCTCCCCTGTCCCTCGACAAGCACGATATCGGTGTCCTTCGCTCCTCGAAGCACCAACTCCTCTGCGGCGCCCGCAATGAAGTCAGCGATGACCGCGTCGACCGCGGTGCCCCACCCCTCGATGAAGATGCCGGTCTGTCCGGTGGCGACAAAGTTCGTCCGGACGCCCTTCTCCCTGAGCGATGCGGCGAGTTGAAGCTGCGCCGTCATCTTCCCGACGTTGCAGTCGGTCCCGACCGCCAGCACGACGAACGGATCGACCAGCCGGGCCAGCCCAGCCGCGATCGGCAGGTTCGCAGGCGCCTTTCGAGCGTCGAAGATCGTCCGGCCTCGTGCCGCCGCCTTCGCGGCCAGATCTTTGTCGTCGGAGAGGAAGGTGTGAAGCCCGCTGATCAGATCGCAGCCGGCATCGAGCGCCTTGCCCAACCAGACGCGCCATTCATCAGGCAGGCGGCCTCCCGCCGGAGCGATCCCGACCATCACCGCGGTAGGCTTGAGCGCCAGGCCCTCTTCAATCGACGCCACGATCGGAATGGTTCCGCCGAAGCCGAGGACGTCCTGAACGGTCTGGCCCGCCGTACGCCGATCCAAAACGGCGACGACTCGGGTCGGATGATATCGGATGACCGAATTGGCGGTCTTCGACTCGAGCGGATGAAAGTTTCCATCGGCGAGGATGAGGTAGCGGAGCTCAGGCATGACGAGGGCCTATGTTTTCCTGAAATATGGGAAAATTAGTATACAGAATTGTATCCGAATGTCGCCTTTAATCAAGATAACAAAATAGCGAAGGCCAACGAAACCGGGTGGCGAGTCTCCCGCTCGACACCCGGATTGCCGGCACGGCCGCCCCTCGGAGCTCGCTCCTACTTGGCGTCCGGATCGTCCTCGACGAGCTCGGCGTCGTGAATCGTCTCGGCGCCTTTGCCGATTTGCCGGGCGCTTTGCTCCGGGCCTTTGGTGATCATCCCCATCTTTGCCTTGAGATCGAGAAGCTGCTGATCCGAGCTGCCCTTGTACTCGAGCTGCTTGAACTGCGCCATGAGATCGTCCGACTGGAACTCGGCCTGGAGCTCGGCCGCCGCCGAGGCCTTCCGTTCCATCCCTTCGATCTTCTCGGCCATGCGGTCGAAGGACTCGAAGGCGCTCTTGTCGGACATCCCCGACATCGTCTCCTGGATCCGCTGCTGGGCCTCGGCCCGCTTGGCCCGCGCCACCAGGATGTTCT
>JBDTOH010000655.1:0-3262 GCA_039933355.1 Gemmatimonadota bacterium
GAATGTTGAAGAAGGGGACAATCTCGCGAATGTAGCGATCGACGAGCGCCATCGTGGCCGGCTCGCTCAGACCGTGCTCGGCCGCGTGCGCCCGCGCCGCTGCCAGCACGACCGGATCTGCGACCAGCTCGTCTCGGACGATGGCTTGCCGCACCAGCTTGTACCGGTCGAGCCGAGCCCGAAACCGACGGCGGGTCTGCACGGCGGAGTGCCGGAGGAACCGGCGGCCAAGCCAGAGCAAGAGCCCCACGGCGAGGACCGCAGCAGCCGCGTAGACGGGCCAGGTCACGCCTAAACCGGCGGTCCTTCTACCGCCTTCGCCGCCTGAAACGCCATCCCCTTGAGCCGGGTGACTCGTTGACTGACCGGAGGATGACTGGCAAAAGACGAGAGAAATCCCGCCTTCTCAGCCAGCTGTCGGCCGGCCGGGTCGACAATGCAGAGATGGGCGGCGCCTTGGGCGATCGTGCGGGTTGCGTCGGACGCGGCATCGAGCTTCTCGAGCGCGCTCGCCAGGGCCATCGGGTTGCGGGTTAGCTGTGCTCCGGTCGCATCCGCCAGGAACTCCCGCTTCCGGCTCACCGCCATCGCGAGCAGACGGGAGACGATCGGCGCGATCAGAAGGGTGATCAGCCACAACACCAGGACCAGGATCGCGAGCGGATTGCCCTTCTTACCGCCTCGGGACCGGCCTCCGGAACCGCCGCCGAAGCGGAGGAATTGTCGCATCACGCCCGACAGCAGCGCGATCGCGCCGACCATCCCCGCCAGCAAGGTCATCAGCCGGATGTCGTAGTTCTTGATGTGGGACATCTCGTGCGAGATGACGGCTTGGAGCTCGTCGCGGTTGAGTGTGGTGAGAAGTCCCTCCGTAACAGCCACATTGGCTGTGGCAGGATCTCGACCGGTGGCGAATGCGTTCGGATCGGAATCGGGAACGAGCCAGATCTTGGGCCGGGGCAACCCCGCGGCGATCGACATCTCTTCGACGACGTTGACGAGCTGCTTCTGTTCGGGAGTGGCCGGCTCGATCAGCTCCGAAGCGCCTGTCGCGCGGAGCACCTGCTTCGCGCCCGAGGTCCACGAATGCCAGGCCACACCGCCGGCGAAGAGCATCGTGAAGATGCCGATGAACGGGACAATGTGATGATAGCGGTGCGCCGGCGCGTCCCGAGTCAGAAGATAGAATCCGAGGTCCCCCCCGAATCCGATCCAGGCAAAGAATAAAACAAACCCGGCGGTGAGCCAGATCGAACGGCGCTTGTTCGCCTGTTGCTGCTCGAAAAGGTTGGCCGACTCGCTCACACCGATGGAGGCTTGTTGAACGAGAGGTCCACGTTGGGAACCGCGCGCTCACCGGCGTCCTCGATCTGCCACAGCTCGGCCGGCGACGCTTTGGCCAGCCCGGCAACCATGTTGGTCGGGAACTGGGCTTGCTTCGTGTTGTAGAGCGTCGCCTCGTCGTTATAGAGCTGCCGGGCAAAGGCGATCTTGTTCTCCGTGCTGGTCAGCTCTTCTTGAAGCTGCGCGATGTTCCCGGTGGCCTTGAGATCGGGATAGGCCTCGGTCAGCGCGAAGAGCTTGCCTAACGCTTGAGTGAGCTCGCCCTCGGCTTTGGCGGTCGCGCTGACGCCTTGAGCTCCCATCGCCTTGTTTCGCGCCGAGATGACCGCCTCGAGCGTTTCCCGCTCGAAGTTCATCGCGCCTTTGACCGTGTTGATCAGGTTTGGAATCAGGTCGTGACGGCGCTTGAGCTGGACGTCGATCTGCTTCCAGCCGTTGAGCACCCGGTTCTTCAGCACGATCAGGCCGTTGTAGGCACCGATGACCCAGAACACGATGACGACCGCGGCCACCAGCAAGATCCACATTGCCATCACCAGCCTCCTCTAATGGGGTGCCGGCTCAGGCGCCGGAGACTGAAATGAACGTCCTTTTCGCCGGAACGCCAGGGCATCCGCAGAGTCGCACCGGCGGCGATCTCGGACGGGTCAGCCACCGTTGGTCCGGGATTCCTGCACCCTAATTTTTTGAACCTCGGTGCGGTGATTTCGGTGCGGCAGCCAGGAAGCGTCGCGCGAGATTGAGGCCCATGAGGGACACCGATCGCGCCGGAGTGACCGTGTTGGAGCTGCTCGTGTGTTTGGTCATCCTCGGGGCGGTAGCCGCCCTCCTGGTTTGGCCTTCCATCCGCTTCGACGACCGCCTGCGTGTGGAAGCAGAGGCCGGCCGACTCCTCGAAGCGTACCGCGAGGCTCGGCGGTGGGCCCTCGTCGGAAATACGACGGCTGAGCTAGTGGTCACCGCCGACTCGCTGACTATCCGGGCTCAGTTCGACGGTTTGCCGATCATGGTATGGCAGGAGCCAGGCCCGGTTCGCTCAGGGGTGAGCCTCATGCCGCCGACACACGTGACGGCATTCACGTCGAGAGGCCTCGCCGGCGGCGTCGGCAACGTGGCACATGTACTGACACGGGGAGCAGCGCGGAGACAGGTGGTGGTTTCGCGGTTGGGGCGGGTTCGGGTCATGCCGTAGTGCGCCGGACCGGCAGACCGGCACGGCGGAGCTAGAACATCAGATACAGATGAACGATGATGTCCGGATTCATCTTGAGAATGCCGAGGAACTTTGAAAGCCCACCGATCTCGAAGTCCTTGAGGTTGAGCGGCACGTCCCCCGCGACCGACACGCGGCCGTCGCTGAGGTGAAGCAACGCGTTGACGGTAGCCGGGCGCGTCACGCCGTGAATTGTGAAGCGGCCGACGAGGGCAACGCCCGCCGAGTCGTTTCGCTCCCACTGCGAGCGCACCGTGTCGAGATCGAACCGAATCGTCGGGAACCTCTCAGCTTCCATCGACTTGAGAAGATCCCGGTCGCGGCGGTCGTTGCTGGTTTTGAGAGTATTCACCGGGGCTTCGACCCAACCACGGACATCGGTTAGGGGGCCGCCGGTCATCTCGCCCTTGAGCGTGGTAGTCGTGCCGGTGAAATCACCCAGCGTAGACCTGCCGTCGAACGAAAGCGTACCCGACCTGACCGAGCCCGCCGACACGACGCGTTGCGCACTCGCGCTCGACGGTCCGGCCAGCACCGCGAGCGCGAGGGCTAACGCCCCGTGACCCTTCATTGACTTATTCCTCGGTAGGGCCGTCGTGATCCAATCCGTAGCGACGAATTTTTGCGAGGAGGGTTGATCGGGCAATACCCAGGAGGTGCGCCGCATGACGCCGGTTCCCCTTGGTGAAGCGCAGGGTGTCCTGG
>JBDTOH010000656.1:0-3254 GCA_039933355.1 Gemmatimonadota bacterium
CGCCCCACCTCGACCGCATCGATTGCTTGGCGCCCCGAGTAGGCTCCGCCGACATCCCAGCCGTGGAGCCCGAGGATGTCCGACAAAGTCTCGACCTGGAGTGGATCGTCGTCGACGACGAGAATGCGGCGCGCGGTCATACCCGAACCTCCGGCGCGGCAGGAAACGTGAGCTCGAACGTCGCGCCTCGTCCCACCGTGCTGCTCACCGTTAGGCTTCCATTGTTCGCCTCGGTGAACGATTTCGAGACGGCCAAGCCGAGCCCGATGCCGTTGACCCGGGTCGTGAACAGGGGCTCGAAGATCCGATCGAGATGCTCGGGCGTGATCCCCGGGCCCGTGTCGGAGACCTCGAGGCACACCAGCGACGCCGAGTGGCGCCGGCCGCGCAGCTTGACGGTGCCTCCGGTCTCCTTCACAGCCTGAACCGCATTGGTCACCAGATTGAAGACCACTTGGCCGACCTGGACCGGATCGACGTGGACCGGGGGCAGGTCGGAGGGTATCTCTCGCTCGATCCGAATTCCATCGACCTGGGCGAACCGTTCCAGCTGAGAGTCCACAATCGCGGCGAGCGGAACGGTCTTACCGTCGGGCGATTTCATCCGGGTGGAGTCCATCAGGTCGTCGACGATCTTGGCCGACAGCGCAACCTGCCGGCGGAGAATGTCCAGATACCGTTTGACGTCATCCGGACTGGCTGCGAGCACAGCGTCGAGATAGTAGACGGCATTGCTCATCACCCCGAGCGGATTGCGGAGCTCGTGGCCGATACTGCCGGCCAGCTGGCCGAGGACCGCCAAGCGCTCCTTCCGGACCAGGGTTTCCTGCGCCGCGCGGAGTTGCTGGAGCGCTCCGTTGAGATCCCGCGTTCGCTCGGCCACCTTCTCCTCGAGCCGGAGGCGCGACTGTTCCACTTCTGCGGCCATCGTCCCGAAGGTCTGCGCCAACCGTCCGAGCTCGTCCTCCCGCTTGAGCTCGACCCGGCGCGAGTAGTCGCCCATGGCGAGGGCGGCGGTCGCATCGGTGAGCTCGATCAGCGGCTTGGTGAAATGACGGCTGAGCATCAGGGCCCCGATGAGCCCAGCCCCGATGCAGAGGGCAACCACGACCGCCATCCGGCGCACGAACCCGTCGACCGGGGCGAGCACGGCGGCTCGCGGCAGCTCGACCCCGATGATCCACGGCATGATCTCCGCCGGCGCGGCCGCCGCGATGAGCTCGCCGTGAGCGCCTGCTCGGTCGCGTACGATCGGGGATTTTACTTGGGCTGCCTCGAACAAGGCGGGCGCGCGGGCGCCGGCTAAGTCGAACCAAAAGTCGCCGTCGGCATTGGCGAGGTAGAGCTTGCCCTGGTCGCCGAGAAGCTGGTTGACGAGGCGCACCCCGGCCGGGTTAGCGGCCAGCTGGCGCCATGAAACCACGTACCCGGGGACGGGACCCGGCACCATGACAACCGCCGGGTACACGATCGTCGCCTGGACCTCGGTGAAAGTTCCGACGAGCCCCGAGTCCGGCCGGGTTGGTCGTGGGAACGACAGGCTCGAGGTCGCAATCGTTCGCCGAGACGTGTCCACCAGGTTGGTCAGCAGGACGCTGCCTTGCGCGTCGCGCAGCTCGAGGGCGAACACCTGCGGAGGCTGGGGATCCGACGCTAACGCACGAAGAGCGGCATCCCGGGCGGCAGCCGTCGGGGCGGCGAGGTACGAGAGGATCTCGGGCTTGTGGCCGGTTGAGCGCAAGGCGTTGATCAGGGTAGTTCGATTGCCCCGGACGGATTGAGCAAACTGGATGGCTGCACCCCTCAGCCGGTCGGCCCCGGTGACCAGCGCAGTATTCCGCACTTCCTGATACGCGGCGGCGGATATCGTTAGGGCTACCAGCAGAACCAGCCCACTCGTCAGGAGCGGTAGCTTCTGTCCAATCGAGAGGCGTCTACCGACGCCACGCTGCTTGGCGGGAAGGTCTCGAGGGAGTGACGTCATTCGGCTACGCCTCGGACAGGGTTTGCTGACGAACGCTCGGCAACAGGTCGGGGGAAGCCGGCTTCGTCCGTAATCTACCGCCGCGAGCGAATGAAAGGAGGCGGGGTGGCCCACTCAATCCTGTGGAGCCTGCGGGCCGGATGCCGGCTCCTGCCGATTCGATAGGCAGTTTGGATTGCCCAGGGCATCCGGTAAGGTATCGATCGGACACGGCGCGATAGAAGAGATCGGCGAGGGCCCTCCAATACGCTGCCGTTCCTCTACGTTCGGACTTGGCGCCGCATCATGTTCCCGGCAGTCGATGTCCGCAATGACACCTGGGGCCGCTGTTCGGATACCGCAAGAGCTTTGAAGTCGAGTCGATCCCGACTGCCGCGGATGCTCCTCGTCGCTCTGCGCCCTGATTCGGCGTTGCCCGCCGCCTCCCCGCGCGGTAGAATCCGTTTCCCAAATGGATAACCATTCGCGAAGGTTCCGGTGACGGGCCCTGCGTCCCTCCGCGCCGACCTGATCGGCACCGTGGCCGACCGGCTCCGGCAGCTGATCGTCACGGGGCAGCTCGCGCCGGGTGCCGCGCTGATCGAGCGCGAGGTCGGACGGCGGCTCGATGTGAGCCGAGGGACCGCGCGGGCCGCGCTGCGATCGCTTCAGCACGAGGGATACGTCCGGTCGGACTCGGTCGAGCGGTACGCCCGGTTCAGTGTGGCTCCGCTCACGATGGATGATCTCGCGGATCTCTCGTCCATCATGGCTGCGCTCGACGGCACGGCTGCGCGGATGGCCGCGGAGGTCGAGCCCAAGGCGCGGGCGCAGCTGGCATCCCGTCTCACGGAAATCAACGACCACCTGAGCGACTCGATCGGCTCGCGGGCCGGCGTCAAGAAGGCTCACGAGCTCGATCGGCGGTTCCACGAGGCCTACGTCACCGCCGCCGGCCCCCGGTTGCGGGGCCAGTGGTCCGCGACCCACGCCCACCTCCACCGTTATGCGCAGCTCTACAGCAGCGCCCTCGCCCGCCGGTCGGTGACGGAGCACCGGGCGATCATCGCCGCGATCCGAGCGGGGAAGGCCCCCGCCGCCCAGGCCGCCGCGGAGCGAAACTGGCTCGCCAGCGTGGCACGGGCGGCGCGGGGGATCCGGGTCGCCGGCGAGCGGGGCGTGTGGTAGCGTCCGGCCGGCTTGCCGGTCGCCCACCTCCGGCCTAGAATTAGGCTATCCGAATGGCTAACCATTTATCAGAGTCCGCCAGGTGGGGGCGGCGGGGCGGGCT
>JBDTOH010000657.1:0-3249 GCA_039933355.1 Gemmatimonadota bacterium
GAGCGGCTCAGGATATTCGTCGGAGCAGCGAAGGAGCGGAGCACTGCGGACGGCTTCAGGCTGCCGGTCGACCGGGCGTTCTCGCTCGCGGGCGTGGGCACGGTCGTCACCGGAACGACCTGGTCCGGCACGGTGGCGATCGGCGAAGAAGTCGCGCTGTTCCCGTTAGGCGCGCGCGGGCGGGTTCGCTCGATCGAGGCGTACGGGGCAGGGGTGGCCGCGGCGACTCCGGCGACCCGCACCGCCATCGGGCTCGCCGGCATCGACCGCGCCGCGGTCAAGCGAGGCGACGTTCTGCTCGGAGGACAAGTGCCGTGGCGCGCGACGACCGGTTTCGACGCCGAGATCTCGCTGATGAGCTCGGCGCCGCGCGCGCTGGCGCTCGGGACTCGCGTCCGGGTTCATCTCGGGACGGCCGAGGTGCTGGCTCGGGTCAAGCCGCGCGGGGACATCCGGCCCGGAGAGACGGGGCTTGCGCGGGTGGTCCTGGAAGCGCCGATCGTCGCTCGCGGGCAGGACCGGTTCGTGATCCGGAGCTACAGCCCCGTGACCACGATCGGCGGGGGCCGGGTGATCGATCCGGATCCGCCGGCTCGATCGACATGGCCGGAGGGCCTCACCGCTGCCGATCCTGCCCGCCGGCTGGAGGCGCTCCTGGCGCGCCGTCCGCTGGGCGTCCGGAAGGCTGAAGTCAGCCTTCTCCTGGGCCTCCCGCCGCGCGAAGCCGAGTCGGTGGCCAAGCGCTTGGCTGCCGTGCGCGGGATCGGGGACCATTGGGTGCCGACCACGACACTGCGGGATCTGACGGAGCGCGCCACCCGACAGATCGAGGCCCATCATCGGATCAACCCGGAGGATAAGGGACTCTCGCTCGAGACGGTGCGCCAAGCGCTCCGGGCGCCGGAGTGGATCACCACGCAGGTCCTGGGCGACCTGGAGCGGGCCCAGAAGATCCGAGTCCAAGCCGGACTGGCCTCCCTCCCGGATTTCGAGCAGACGTTCCGCGGAGGCAGCGGCGCGGTGGACAGGGTCGTCGCGCGGATCAAGGCCGCCGGGCTCGAGGCGCCCACGTTGGAGGACCTGGCGGCCGAGCTAGGCCTACCTAATCTGGCCACGCTCGTGCGGCACGCTGCGGAGCTCGGGACGTTGGTTCCCGTCGAGCGGAACCGCTACTTCCACCGGGAGGCGCTCGACCGATTTCGCGCCGCGGTGCGGGAGCTGGGAAAGGCCGGCGAGATCTCCCCTGCAGGACTTCGCGAGCGCCTGGGGCTCACGCGGAAATATCTGATTCCTTTGTTGGAATGGTCGGATCGGGCGGGTTTGACGCGCCGAATCGGAGACCGCCGGGTCCTCGAAAACCCTATAGACTAGCCGGGCCCGTTATGCTACAGACAAGGGGCCGCTCCGGCGGCGATGAGATACCCATGAGCTACGCGAACCCAGAAGGAAAACTTCCATGATTCGCCCTGAGCGTCTCACCATCAAAGCGCAGGAAGCCTTTCGCGATGCCATTGCCCTCGCCCGCTCGCGAGGTCATCCGGTCGTCAACGACGCCCACCTTTTCGCGGTGTTGTTGGGTCAGGAGGAGGGCGTAGTCCAACCGCTGCTTCAAAAGGCGGGGCTCAACGTCACGGCGCTCCAAGAGGCGACCGAGCGCGAGCTGGCCAAGTTCCCCAAGCAATCGGGCGAGATCGGCGAGCCGACCTTGAGCCGGGAGCTGAACCGGGTCTTCGACCGCGCCGAGGCCGACGCCAAGAAGCTCGGCGACAGCTACGTCTCGACGGAGCATCTCTTGCTCGGGCTCGTGGAGGAGAAGGGGACCACCGCGCGCGCCGTCATCAGCACGTTCAGTCTATCGGCCGACGATCTCCGGAGCGCGCTCGAGGGCGTCAGGGGTGCCCACCGGGTCACCGACCAGACACCCGAAGAGAAGTACCAGTCGCTCGAGCGCTTCACCCGCAACCTCACCGATCAGGCCCGGGCCGGGAAGCTCGACCCGGTGATCGGCCGGGATGAGGAGGTGCGGCGGGTTATGCAGGTCCTCTCCCGGCGCACCAAGAACAATCCGGTGCTGATCGGCGAGCCCGGCGTCGGCAAGACGGCGATCGTCGAAGGGCTCGCGCAGCGGATCGTGTCGGGCGACGTGCCCGAATCGCTCCGCAACAAGGACATCATCGCGCTCGACATCGGCCTGTTGCTCGCCGGGGCCAAGTACCGGGGCGAGTTCGAGGAACGGCTCAAGGCGGTGGTCAAAGAGCTCACCGACGCCGAAGGGCGCTTCATCGTCTTCATCGACGAGCTTCACACGATCGTCGGAGCCGGAGCCGCGGAAGGGGCGGTGGACGCGAGCAATATGCTCAAGCCAGCGCTCGCCCGGGGCGAGCTCCACGTCGTCGGCGCGACGACCCTGGACGAGTACCGCAAGCACGTCGAGAAGGACCCGGCCCTGGAACGCCGGTTCCAGCCGGTGTTCGTTGCCCCGCCGAGCGTTGCAGATACGATCGCGATTCTGAGAGGGCTCAAGGAGAAGTACGAGATCCATCACGGCGTGCGGATCACCGACAACGCGCTGGTGGCCGCGGCCACGCTTTCAGACCGCTACATCGGCGACCGGTTCCTTCCGGACAAGGCGATCGACTTGGTGGACGAGGCCGCGAGCCGGCTCCGGATCGAGATCGACAGCCTGCCGCAGGAGATCGACGAGGTCGAGCGGCGGATCGTTCAGCTCCAGATCCAGCGCCAGTCGCTCCTGTCGGAGAAGGACAAGGCCGGCAAGGAGCGGTTGAAGGAAGTGGACAAGGAGATCGCCGAGCTGCAGGAGCGCTCCGCGGGGATGAAGGCGCAGTGGCAAGCTGAGAAGGAGACGATCACCGCGCTCCAGGCGAAGAAGCAGGACATCGAGCACGTGCGGAGCGAGGTCGAGCAGGCCACTCGGAAGGGCGATCTCCAGAAAGCCGCCGAGCTCCGCTATGGCAGGATTCCGCAGCTCGACCGGGAGATCGCCGAGCTGGAGCAGCGGCTCCAGCAGATCCAGTCGAAGGTTCGCTACCTCAAGGAAGAGGTCGACTCGGAGGACATCGCGGAGATCGTGGCCAAGTGGACCGGAATCCCGGTGACCAAGATGCTCGAGTCGGACCGGGAGCGGCTCGCCCGGCTCGAGGCCGAGCTGGCCCGGCGCGTGGTTGGCCAGGACGAAGCGATCGCCGCGGTGTCGAACGCGGTCCGCCGGAGCCGGGCCGGGCTTCAGGA
>JBDTOH010000658.1:0-3245 GCA_039933355.1 Gemmatimonadota bacterium
ACGGGAAGCGGCGACCTGGCGGCGCGGTAAAAGGCTCTGCGTTGCTGGCTCTCTTCAACCGGCTGCCGGTGTTCGTGCGACACCGAATCCGGGGATACTATCTCAAATACCGTTACTCGTTCGCCAACAGGCGCTCATACACGAAACTCTAGAACGGCCTCCAGACAACATCTGGGGTCCCGGCACGATCCGGGCTCCGTGATCGTGCTCGGCGCCGACTAGAGGCCGTTCGTTCGCCCGATCCCCAAACCCATGGCGGTCATCGAGCCGGTTCCCCCGGCTCCTGAACGGACGGGAAGACGGAGCGAAACACCGCCGACCGTTCGATCGCCTGCGCGGCCGCTTCGTGACCTAACGCGTTCCAGTGCCCGTCGTCGGGAAACTCGAAGCGCTGGTGATCGCGTGCGAACCGGGCCGCGAATACCGGATCCAGGTCCACCACTTCAAACCCTCGCCGGGTGGCCTCGGCCATGAAATAGTTGCGCATCAGGCCGAAGTAGGAGCCTGCAGCCTCGATCGCGCCCTCCAGCGAGTAGATCGACGGACGAACGGCATCCACCACAAACGCGATCGCGCGCGGTGCGAGGCGAGATCGCCCCGGCAGCTCGGTCAGAAACGCGTCGACCGCTCGCTTCGAATCCGCGAGCCGCTTGGGGTCGGCGGAGGCGGAGGTGTTCCCAACGAACGCCGTGGCCTTCGCGCCTCTAGCCCGGAGATTCGCCAACGTGTTCTGGGCTGAGAGGCTGATGATCAGATATCTCCCCAGAGCCGACAGGCGGAGCAGCTTGCGGGCGAATCCGCGAGAAAAATCCGTCCGGCTGAGCGTGAGAGCGCCGTTAGCTCCCTCGGCAAAGGAGTGGCTGCCCGGGGTGACCTTGTAGGAGAGCAGACTCTCATCAAAGTCGTTTCCGACGACCACGATCGCCATCCCCTCGGGGTGAAACACGGACCCCGCGTACTGCGCCTCAATCAGATACTGTGAAAGCGGAATGCCCGACACCGCGAACCCGTAGACGCGACCGGACGAGCCGACATCCTTCGCCATTCTCCCTTGCAGCGTCTCCGCGAAGGGGAGCATCAGCGCCTCGACGAAGCTGTCACCGATCACGGCCAGCAGTGGGGTGCGAGCGGTCGAGTCGTACGCCTGATCCGCGATCCAGCCGACGTTGTTGGTGCGGCCGCGATTGACGCCGCGCATACTCCAGCCGCGGGAATACGTGAAGGATCTATTCGGTACGAAATGGAGGATGGGATTCCCGTCGTTCACTTCCAGCACGTCCGGTCCCGAAGGAACCGGAAGGAATCGGAGGACGACCTCGGCGACCAGCAGGAAAACGATCACGCCGAGGCCGGTGGCGGCCAATCCGAACATCAGGGCTCGGGCCCGACTCATGGGCGGAAGGGAGGGGTCGGCAGCCATCCGTCGCGGCCTCCTCTACTTCTTTTGGGCGATCGAACGCTCGATCAGGCGCTCGAGGTCGCCGACAGATTGCAGCCCGACGACGTCTCTCGTGCTGAACCGCACGCCATACTCGTCCTCGACCGCCACGACGATCATTGCATGGGACAGCGAGTCCCACCCCGGCACCTCGTAGGCGCGGGTCCCGCGCCGGAGCGGGAAGGAGGTCAAGTCCAGCGCACCGAGGATGCAGGCGCTCAGCCGCGCATCGATCAAGTCGTCGTCCATATCGGATCCTCCAGCTGCTCGACGGCGCGAGCACCGTTTTCGCGCCGGCTGAGTTTGCCCGACGAGCTCTTGATGAGCCAGCGGGGCGGAGCAATGAACACGCTGCTGATGCTCAAATCGAATTCGGCGCCGACGTGAACCACTCTGCTTCGAAGTCCCAGTCGCGCCTCCCGCCCAGCTTCCTCGGTTTCAACGACCACGGCGATTCGGCCGGTCCCAAGGGCGTCGTCGTCCATCTCGAACGCGACGACCCTCCCCGGAATCACGCCTTCGACTTTGGCGAGAGCGTCTTCAACGTCTTCGGGATAGATGTTCTTGCCTCCAACGATGATCAGATCCTTCTCACGGCCGATGACGAACAGTTCATGGTCCCGAAGATATCCTACATCGCCGGTCACGAACCAGGCGCCCCGGAAGGCGCTCCCGGTGCGATCGGGATCGTTCCGATAGCCCTCGAAAAGGGAGACCGAAGTTACTTCGACGGCACCAACCACTCCATCCGGCACGACTCCACTACCGGGCCCGGTGATCCTGACTGCGCAGCCGTCGATCGGAACTCCTGAAGACACGCACTCGCGAACCGGTTCGCCGTCGGCCGGAGGGCGCGCAATGCCTTGGGCGAGCCCGGAACGCGATACCTGCTCCGTCGTGACTGCTTCGCCGGGACGAGTCTGCGTGACTGCAAACGTCGTCTCTGCCATCGCGAAGCTGGCGCTGACTGCGCCGGATCGCAGACCGTACGGCGCGAGCCGCGTCAGCAGACGCCGAATACTCGACGCGCGAATCGGCTCGGAGCAGCTGACGACGAGCCGCAATGTCTCGCACGCTCCAGGCGGAATGTCTCGGTCTCGGGTACGGTCGGCCAGCAGGTTGAACGCGAAGTTCGGCAACCAACACAGCGTCGAGCGTTCGTGGGCGACCGCCTGGAGCAGCTCGGCCGGACGCAGAACCCATTCGAACGGATCGAGCTGCACGACTGGGATCCCGTATAGGAACGGCAGGTGAAACGCTGCGATGAGTCCCATGTCGTGATACAACGGCAACCAGCTGGCAACGCCGTCGCTCGCGGTGACCGCGATGGACCGCCCGTAGCGGATTGCGTGCTCGAGGATGGCCCGGTGGGAGAGGGTCACACCTTTCTGCAGGCCCGTTGTCCCGGACGAATGCTGAAGCAGGCACGGCTGGTCCGGCAATACCTGGGGCAGCTGGATCGGGACCGATGATCCCCCCCGCTCAAAGAGCTCAGGATCGACCAATCCGATCCGGATAGGACTGTCAGCCACCAGGGAGGCGAGACGTTCCCATAGGGCCGCGTCCGTCACCATCCACTGAAGCCCCGATTTCGCGGCCATTCCACGCAGGCCATTCTGGAATTTGGCGGGATGAAGTCGTTCGTTGGGATAAGCGAGGACAGACGGTAACCCGCCCGCGAACACGACCCCCATGTAGACAGCAAAGAAGAGAGGATCCGACGGGAGGACGATAGCACATACGTCGCCCGGCTGGACTCCGAGCTCGGAGAGCCAGGACGCCGCCCGGTCGGCAGCCGCAACAAGAT
>JBDTOH010000659.1:0-3234 GCA_039933355.1 Gemmatimonadota bacterium
CTCGTCGAGGACTTCACGAACTCGGTCGAGGACGAGCAGGCGTCCCGGGGTCTCGGAGTGCGCGCCTGCCGGTAAGACGGTCAGGCTCGCGGAGGTGCCGATCGGGATTCGCTGCGCCGCATATTCGAACCGGCTCACCCCCGTGAGGATCTCCGCCAACCCCGGCGCACGGGCACACTGGAGCACCTCGTTGACGAGGCCGCACCGAAGATCCGCATCGATCAGCAGCACTCGGCCGCCGCGGCTCGCCACCGTCAGCGCGAAGTTGATGGCCGAGAGGGTCTTGCCCTCACCGGGCAGAGGACTGGTGAACACCACGACCTTGATGGGCCGCTCCTGGTACGTGAGCGCCAGGTTCGCGTGGAGCTGATTGAATGATTCGACGTACCCGGCGGGCGCGTCCGGGAGCGTCACCAGCTGGGAGGCAATTCGGGCGGCCGCCCGCCCCGTTTCCGGCCCGACCGCCGACTGGGTCAGATCGCGCGACTCGGGGGACCGACCGATTCGGTTTCTCGAGCGCCAGGCCGGTTTGGGCAGCGCGGTGAGTCGCCGCCGCAAGCGCGGAATCGCTCCGAGGATCGGCAAGCCGGCCGCGTGGAGCGCCTGCGCGCGGGACCGGACCGAATGATCGGTGAATTCCCGGCCGAGGGCGGTGGCCATGCCGAGCATGGTGCCGAGCACGAGCGAGAGGGCAAAGTTGATCAGCGGCTTGGGGCGGAGCGGCCGGTCGGGGACGACCGCGGCATCGACGATGCGAACCGTCGGGTCTTCCATGGCCTGCGTGATCTCCGCCTCCTTGAGGCGGGTTTGGATCAGCGTATACAGATCCTGCTGGACCCGGACTTCGCGCTCGAGACGCGACGTCTGTGTCTCCTTGCGCGGCAGGGAATCGAGCGCCCTGCCGAACCCCCGGCCCACCTTGTCGAGCGACGCGACCTGATTGGTCAGCCCCTGAAGGTACGTCTCGGCGACTCCTTCCAGCTGGCTTTCGAGCTGATGGACCCGGTTCGTGAGCATCTGGACGTCGGGGTCCTGCGGGGTCCGACGCATCAGCAGCGCCGCCCGCTCGTTCTCGACCTGGGCCAGCGAGCCGAGCAGCTGCGAGGCGGCTTGGTTTCGGAACAGGGTCGGGAACGAGACGAGCCGACGCGAGGGACCCTCGCCACCCGGAAGCGCGCGGCTGGAATCACTCCGGATCTGCTCCAGCAACATGGCCAGCGCCTGCCGTTCCGCCTCGACGGCGCCCCGGTCGGCCTGGGTTTGCGTGAGGCGGCCCACCTGGGTCCGCGCCTGTTCCGGGGCGTCAACCACTCCGGCCCGCTCGCGGTAGGACCGCAGCGCATCCTCCGCGTTTCGCAGCTGGGTTCCGAGGGTGGTAACCTGTTGCCTCAGGAACTTGACCGCGCTGCCGGTTCGAGCGAGCTGGAGATCCTGACGCCTCGTGATCAGCTGCGCCGCGAGCAGATTCGCGGTCGCTGTCGCGCGGCCGGGGTCGCTGCCTCGAACCTGCACGGCGATCAGATCCACGTCTCTTGCGGGCCGGCTCACCTTGAGCGCCGCGGCAAAGCTCCGGACCGCCTGATCCAGCGATGCGATCCCCAACTCGAGCTCGGGGAGCTCCTCCGTCCTCGGCCGCAAGGCGAGGGTGACGCCCATCACGTGCACCGTGTCGCCGATTCGGGCCGAAACCTCGTCCTTCGCCGACTCCGGCCGCCGGATGGCGAAGCGGCCGTCGGGTTCGGGACGGACGAGCAGGGTGAGCGTGTCGGCCGCGGGGGCAACCCGTAACAGAGTGAAGAGCTCCGAGACTTGAGCTCGCCGGGGCTTCCGCACGCTTGCCCGGAGCCCGAGCGAGTCGATCGCGGCGACGGCAGCGCTCCGCCGCTGGAGCACCTCGATCTCGGTCGCGATTCGATTTTCGGTGGCGAGCTGCTGCACCAACTGGGGGAGATTGATCTGCTCCGGCTCGAACCGCAGTACACTGCTCGCCTCGTAGACCGGGGTCGAGAGTAGCGTATAGAGGCCGACCAGGACGATGCTCAGGACTAGGCAGACGACGATCGAGATCCGGCGGCGGCGCACGATTCCGGCAAGGCCGGCGAGCGCCTGCTCACCGTCTGGGGACGACGGGTATCCGCCGGGCTGTACTTGCCGTGCTTCGCGTTGGATGGGCAGAATGGGAGACATGTGCGGTCAGGGCCGGAGCACGGCGGTGACGACCAGCGCGGCAGCGGTGATGCCGGCCGCGACAACGGCGGTATTGCGGGACAGCCAGCTCTTTTGCGGGATCCGCAGCTGGTCGCCGGAGCGAAGCGGCGAGTCGGCGACCCGTGACTGCATGTAGATCTGGGCCGGTAGGCGCTGACCGTCGCGCAGCAGCTCGATCTTGTTCGGATTCCCGTCGGAGATCACTCCGCCCGCCATTGCCACGACATCCGCCACCGTCATCGTGGGATCCACGTGATAGAGACCGGGATTCTTTACCTGACCCAGGACGTTGATCCGCCGCAGAAATGTCACTTCAACCGTGGGGTTCTGGAGGAATTGAGCGTAGCCCATCACGAGCAGGGACTTGAGCGAGTCGGTCGAGAGCCGGCCCACCGGAAGTGCTCCGATCTTGGGAAACACCGCGGTCCCGTTCTCATCGACTCGATAATCTCCCGAGAGGTCCGGCTCCCTCCAGATTTTGAGCCGTACCATGTCGCCCGGTTGCAGGACCGGGTTCACGCCTCTCGCCGCGCCGTCTTGAGCCGCGGCAACGCAAAAAAACCCACTGCCGACCAGCAGCATGGTCGCCATGAGGGAGCAAATCCAGATTGACGAGCGATCAAGTCCCACCGGCAAGGTCCTTTCGGGCACTCCGGGCGCAGGGTCGAGCCAGTGCGCGTTTGATATTGCTTAAGACGCTTTTTTGGACATCGGGACGCACGTAATCCCGAATGCGCTGCAACGGGAAGTCGACCCTGCCATCAAATCGCCCACCCCTGCACCAGATTGCAGTCGTAGCGACGTCCGAACCATTGGTAAGACATGAAGATACGCCGTTTTCCACTTCTGTGCACGAGGCAGTTTTTCTGGGTCCTTGAAGAGCGGCCCCTCGGTGGGACCAGGGCGGCCGGAGAATGACACGAGATCGTATCAACTGCTCAAGCATTTGATCATTCGATATCGGCTGCCGACCGTTGAAGCGGCTCCGCGCGAGCAGTGCCGGGTGAGACTCGCCGGATCCTGCCG
>JBDTOH010000660.1:0-3221 GCA_039933355.1 Gemmatimonadota bacterium
CTTCCGCCACCGGGCCATCAGCGCGATCTGTTCCCGCTCCATGAATACGAAGAGGCGCCGAAGCGTCTTCACGTCCGGATTCGTCGTCGTTAGGAAGTCGGGACCCGGTTCCCGGCCGGTGACGAAGGAGTTCACCCCCGATCTCACCGCGAATCCCACCAACGCGTGGCGAGTGAACCGGCGGCGGCATCGCCTCGACCGCATCCGACCTGGCGCGTCCTGGCCGATTTGGCGGCGCTAGTCGCTGATGAGGAGTCGCGGGTCCGAAAGCCCGGTGCCCGGCGATGTGCGTTAGGCGGGCCGAGTCGCGCCTCCCGATTTCCGATGCCTAGAAGAGATTCCGGTACAACCGGAGCTCCACGACCACGCTCGTCGTCGCCGGAATCGTTCCGCCGCGGGCCCCCATGATCCGCTCGTACCGAAGGGTCGCGTCGAGCGGGAGGTGCTGCACGCCGCGTTTATCGATGCCCGTGTGCGCGTAGGTCAGGCCTGCCGTGAGCCGGATCGCCCAGTAGTTGCTGTCGATCGCGAGAGCGTTGACATCGGCCCCGGCGATTGGTACTTGCCCGGCGGCGTAGGTGTACGTATCGAGGCCCTTCCGTTCGTAGCCGGCTCCTCCGAAGAAGGCGAAACTCGGCACCAGCCGATAAAACGGCTCGGCGCTCACTTTGATGACATTGCCCGGGTCACGGCGAACCGCCGCAAGCTGGTCCGCGGCTGGAAATAGCTCGGTTGGTGCCGCGATCCGGCGGTTCTGATTCCCAGGCAGCTGATAGTTGTAGCCGCCCTGGAGACGAGCACCCAGGTGACCGGCGGCCAGATCGACAACCAGATTGGCCTCGGCGTCGGGCTGACGGTCGCCGGTGCCCAGTCCGAAGAATCGTGCGGGGTTCGGCAGCTGGGCCGTCCTGAGCCTCACCGTCGTGGCCAGGTATGCGCGCATACCCTTGCCGAAGCTGGTGTTCGGGAACTTATCGACGAGAAGGAGGTTGGCACCGACCTCGATGTCGCCGATGTAGCTCACGATCGGCGGGAAGAGCGGCAGCCCCGCGATCCGCCCCGTCGGATCGGTGATCAGATTGACGAGAGAATCCGTGATGAAAGCGTCGGTCGGCAGGGTCGGAAGGCTCTGGAACCCGTTGACGCCGAGCCCTTGAAGGTCGGTCTGGATCCGGGTTACCGCGCCCGTGAACGCGGCGCCCAGGCTGGTGCCGCCGCGCGGAAGAAACAGCGCCGAGCTGGGCCCGTTGAAGAGCGCGTTGAGGTCGTTCAGCCGGCCAAGGGTAGCTTGGGCCTGGGCTTTGAGGTTCGGGTCGGAATCGTACTTCCCCGCGGTGATCGAGTCCCGGAGCGCGGAGAGCGCGGTGGCGACTTCGCCGATCACGTTGGCGCCCACGCCTCGGTTCCGCCCCGCCGAGGCCCCGGTCGTGTCGATCGAAAAGCGAGGCTGAACGCGGGCCCGGACAATGGGCACGTTGCCCCAGATCGTGAGGAACTTGGTCAGCCCATAGGCACCGCCGATCCCCGCCGTCCCAATATTCACGAGCTCGGTGGCGGAGGACCTGCCAAGGGACAGCGACACGTCGGTCACGTTCATGATCCGCTTGAGCCGCTGCTCGATCTCTCCGAGCGTCGGCCAGACCGAGCCGTCGAACGGATTGCGCTCGTAATCGGCGAGCGCATTCTCACGAGTCCCGGCGTGGATTCGCTCGTCGTAGTTGTCGAATCGCCCCGAGATGTCGATCCGGAGCTTCCCCTTGGGAACGGTGAGGGGGAGGACCTGGGCTTGGAGTCGGGGGATGAGAAGGGAAGCGGTGACCACGAGGAGCGCGGCGTGGGTCACCTGGCGGCGAATGGGCATGACGTAGGAAATTGGCGGGTCGCACGCCTTGATGCCAGGGACGGACGAAAAAAGATCAACGCGGTCCGTGAGAGTGTCCCGCAGCCGAGGCCGGCCTCAGAACGGGCGGGCGAGCACGTCTCGTAAATCGTCGCTCCCGTGAAGCTTGGCGGTCGGCGGCTCGGGTGGCGAACGCGGTCAACGCAAGATACCTATGACCGCAGAATGCTGACCGCAGAATGCCTGATAGTGGTGGCTGAGAGCGGGTTCTGGGGAGTTGGGTCGGTGGGGCCAGTGAGCAATTGAATCCATCGGGTTCGAGCTGCCCATACGCCCGACGCCGCGACGGTCGTACGCCATGGTGTCTGTGCGTAACCTCGTTCACCGCCAGGGCGTCCAGACCGTAACGCCGGGGGGACATCAAAATCAGGGGGCAGGACTCCAACCACGACCGCGTTCAAACCCGCTACCGTGATGCGCGTCCCGATGATCTTGAAGTCGCTGCCAAGCGAATCCCGCCAGAAACCGCCGTTGAGGATAGCCGCGTTCCCATCCGACGCTTGATAGTCTTCTGGTTGGAAGCTACGACCCACCAGCAGTCGTACCTTGGCCGAGTCGAAGAAGGCCGGGCGCACCGATGCGAATTGAACCCTATGGCTGACTCCTCGTATGACCAGCGCTGCCGGTGACGTCCGGTACATCTGGGAATCGGGCCGGCCGTATTTGACATCACCGCCGCAGCCCGCGGCGAGGACCAGCAGCATTGCGGCAATCCGCGTCATCCCCAAAGGCCCAGACTCGCGGCCCGGCCAGGACAGAGTCTGCGGTTCGATCGGTCTCAACCTCATCGAAAGCTCTTTTGCGTGTTAGGATCAGGCTCTGCTTGCACCCGACGTGCTGACGCCGACTGGCGCGGCGCGGCGGGCACATCGATTCTTGGCCCGGCCGGCCACAGTGGTACACCTACATGGGGTCAACGATCACGGACGAGGCTCGTGTCTCGCTGGTCGGTCGGCGGTTGCGTTGGGAAGGTAGCTCGGGTTGACCGAGGGTTGCAGGCGCTGGACCACGGGAGCCAGTGAGCCCCGATACGATGCGGCGAAAGTGGAGGCACTAGACCGATTGGCTCATTGGCGAGATCTGCGGTCCCCTCGAGACCGTCCTCACCGCGCCGACGGCGTGGAGTACGTTGAGCGGCTGGGCGACTAAGTGACCGATTCGGACGCGGGTTGGCGCCACGAGCGACGCCACGCACGGGATTGATTGTTGGCACTGGAGGTGAAGGGCAACCCGTAAGGGGCTATTATTCGGGGAGTTGCCGGACCAGCTCGGGTGGCGAAATTGGTAAACGCAAGGGACTTAAAATCCCTCGGGGGCAACC
>JBDTOH010000661.1:0-3211 GCA_039933355.1 Gemmatimonadota bacterium
GCTTCCAACGAGAACCCATCATCACCCGCCTCTAGCCTTGTGCTAGAGGTGTACGGCGCTGGCCTTGCTGCCGGAGTGGAAACGAACGGGGCCGCTTGGTTCACCGTCACGGTCTTGCCGCAGACGCGAGTCCAGCCCGGGGCCAGCCTTCATGGGTCTCAAAAAGAGTCAGACGTATTTCGTGGTTGGGCGCCACGCGTCCAGATTGCGGAACGCTGACCGGCACAACTAAGACCTTAAGTTGGACGCCGTCGAAAAGGTCCGCCGTCCCGACCAAGGATCCTCGACCGCTGAGGCGGCCGTGAGAGAGACTGACGCGGGCTTCATCTTGGCCGCCCATAAACCAGTGGCACGCATCAAGTCGCTGGTCGTCACGCGTCGGCGCGCATGATGTGCGGTCGGCTGAGTGGGCCACTCTGATCGGCCTTGGTCGCTTGAGGATGGTGCTGTCCCGCTGGCGGGGCGAGTTTATCGGGGCCGGATGTGCTTGATTGGCTGGCCACCTGCAGGTTGCGTGTTCATGGCGCTCGGCTGTTCATTGGTTGTGCTTCAACCGCGGCGTGGGCTGAGCTGCTGAGAGCCGAATCCGGAGCCGTTCCAGCCGGGCGCATCTCGTCGAGACAGACCAGCGCGATGCCGACCATGATCAGCGCGCCACCCACTAGCTGAAGGCCGTTCGGCAGCTCGCCGAGCAGCAACCAGGCAAACAGCACCGCGAAGACAACTTCGGTGAGACCTACGAAGGTGGCGAGCTTCGGACCGAGCAGACGGGCTGCGCCGATGCCCGCGACGTAGGCGATCGCGGCGGCGACGAACGACAGCCCGAGGACCGGAACCAACCAGCTGACCTGCCGCGACGAAGTCGACAGCGCCGAAGCTCGCGTGCATCGGCAGGATGCCGGCGGCGCCGAGGCCGAGCAATGCCACCGCTCCCACCGTCATCCCTGCGCTGGCCATCGCGACCGGCGGCAGATCGTTGTCGACCTTGGACGACAGGACGAAGTTTAGGTGGCCAAACCGAGAGCCGCGGCGAGTCCCCGAGCTGCAGGCGGTCCGGGACCTGCGCCCCCGGTTGCGCGGACTGTGGGAGTTGGACGAGAACGGAATCGTCCAACTCCTCAACGAACTCCTGCGGGAGGGGCCAATGCCCTTCCGCAGCTGGTGAAACACGATCAATGGGACTGCCACCTGCACGCCAACCCCATCCCAGGCACCGCTGGCCACCCGGATGGCGGTCGAGGCCGCGATGGCGTTCGTCGATGTCGTCCGCGCAAGAGCTCGGCCGACTGCGGATCTGTGCCGCCGACGACTGCGACAACGCCCTCGTCGACCTGTCTAAGAACCGGTCAAAGCGCTACTGCGACGGCGGCTGCGGCAATCGCGCGGCAGTGGCCGCCAACCGCGCTCGCAAGGCGAAGACCGGGACACGGACCGAGACTTCGCCTCCGTACTCCCCGACACTGGACAGATCCAGGCGAACACCCCGATGGACCCGGTCCCAAGCTCGACGAGTTGCATCGTGTCATCCGCCGCATCGACCCCGGGATCCAGTCCTGGGACGCGCCGCTTCCAGACATGGATGATGGCGGCGTTAGAGGGCGCGAGTGCGCTCCCGATGGCGAACCATGAGCGGGCATAAGGTCGGGCGGGACCGATAGTCTGCGAGGCTGCTGCCCATGATTCGTTCGACCAACCAACTCGCGCGCGACCCCGTCATCTTGACGCTGCCCCTTCGGGGCTCCTCCCGCGTGCAGAACAGCCCGGTCAATCGGGTGCCGAGCCATGGCACGAATGCCTTCGGGTCCTCCTACGCGATCGACCTGGTTCCGGTCGACGAGCACGGGAGATCTGCGCCACGGACCTGGCGCGGGCTCGTCGCCCACGAACCACCGGAAATCTTCGTCGGCTTCGGCCGACCGATCCTGGCCCCCGTAACCGGCACAGTCGAACTCGTCCACGATCGTGAGCCCGACCATGAGGCCCGCCGGTCTCAGCTCGCCCTCGTCCCCTACATGCTGGGACAGCGGCGACGCGCCCGGCTTGGAGCACCTGGTCTTGCCGGGAACCATGTGGTGATCGCTATCGGCTCCGACGGTCCGTTCGTGCTGCTGGCTCATCTGCAACAGGGCAGCGTGCAGGTGCAGCCCGGACAGCCGGTGAGCATAGGCGTTCCCGTGGCGCGGTGTGGGAACTCGGGCAACAGCACCGAGCCCCACCTCCACCTACAGGTGAGTGACTCCACGGAATGGACCAGCGCGCAAGGACTGCCCTTCGCTTTTCGTCGAGGAGATGGCTCGGTCTGGGTGCCCGCGAACTCCGAAGTCGTCCGCAATTAACCCATCCGTTTGGCCCGAGCCGTTGTGTTGCAAGCCGAACCTCCCACGGCGAGCTCACGACGCTCGAATAGGGCGTTGGCGACTGGCCTTCGCCGTCGCGGATGACGATCCGCCATCGGTACATCAAAGCGCACTATCCGCGCCGTTTTGAGGATGTTCGCGGGAGGCCGTCTCGGTCGGTGTCCCGCTTTCGACTGTCGCACAGATCGCAGCCCTCACCAAGGGCTCTGAACTCCCCAGCCCCTCGAATCGTGACTACGCTCATCGACAGGTCCGGCCGGGATTATTACTTGCATAACCGCTTACGAGCGGACGTCCGCTCATCAAGCAGATCCGCAAAGCTACCTATCCGCGCCATAGCGGAAGGACTTTCAGGCCGTCATCCCGCATCCACGAGCGCCGAATGGGAACGGTCTGCGGAGCAGGTGGACGCTGCTTGGCCCTCATCTCGGTCGTCCTGCGGCGGGATGGTCTCTGGCGACTGGCCGAGCCCGAGCAGATGGCACCTGACCCAGCAAGTCAGCAACCGCGGAAACTCCGACTGATGGCATCGCGCCTCGGATCAGTCGCTGCAGCGGACGCGGGCATCTTGTGCTGTCATGAGTGACAGCAGTGCTCTAGCGCAGGCGGCGAAGCTCGCCGGCACGGACGGATTCCAGATGCTTGCCGCCCGCGAACATGACAAGAACGAGAACCTCTTCCTTCTCGTGCGGACCCGCTTCTTCGATGATCTCCTCCCGGCCAACTGCAAACCCAAAGGACAGGTCGTCTTGCTCGGCGGGCGGGTGTCGTCTCAGGGTGGCGGACATCATCGTTCGCCTTGCGTACCGGTGGAGCCGGACAAACGGGGCGCGGTCCGTTGTCATGTAATGCTG
>JBDTOH010000662.1:0-3211 GCA_039933355.1 Gemmatimonadota bacterium
ACCATGGAGGCCTGCCTGCGCGGCGCCGATCACTCCCAGGGTACTGTTCTCAGTTGCGTCTCGGTTGAAGTCCGGATCCGCCTGTACCCGCACCCCGGGCGGCTGTCCATTGCCCCCCGAACGGTTGCTGCGCGCCCTCTTGCTTCGGGTGCGTTCACGATTCGCCGTGAGCGGGAACTGAGGGGGCTGCTCAAGCGGACCTGCTGTTCCGCTAGTTCGTCCGGCAAAACTTGAATGCATCAATCTGGATGCCGTCAGTGCTGAGCAAGAATCGCGGGCGCTTGAGTGACGGCGACATCGCCGAGGCGGTATGGCAGGAGGTCGCGACCGGCACAGATGCCCGCGCCTACTTGTCCATGAGCATTTCACCGTCGACGCTACGCTGTTAGCGGCGTGGGCGAGCCACATGAGTTTCCGGCCTAACGCAGATCCGTCGCCGTCGCCACCGCGTCCCGTCCGAGGCACGGTGGCGAGGCCCGCGCCGGCAGCGCACGTCGGGCCGCCGCATCTCCGAAGTACGCTGTCCGTCATTTGGCTGGCCTTCACGCCGTCCGACCATCCGAATACGCCCGGTCAAGCGAATTCCATCACCGTCCTACTGGATATTCGCATTGTTGTCGCGCTCGAGATCGGGGAGCGGGAAGCAGCGGGTGGTGCCGTATGTTCCACCTTGCCAGTACGGAGCACCTGCGGGTGGATTGAATGGAAGCGTGAAGCGGTTGAAGTCGAAGAAGCGTTGCCCCTCGAGGAAGAGTTCGCGAGCGCGCTCCTGAATGACGTGATCCCTGATCAGCACCGGGTCGGTACTGCTGAATTGCGGGAGTCCGGCGGCGGTGTGCAGCTGGTTGATGATGTCGACGGCCGTCTGACCGCCGGAGACCTCGGCCACGATGAGCTGCGCCTCGGCGTATCGAGCGAGCGGAATAGAGGCGTTCAGCGATGCGTACTTGAGCTGTACCCAGACCGTATCGATTCCGTTTGATGCGCGGTCCCGCGTCTTCAGCACCGCGACTCGCGGGTCGGGCACTCCCCCGAATGCGACGTCTTGGTTCTGAACGTCGATGCTCACGTTTTCCGCAAAGTTGTTCGTGTTGAAGACTACGTTCCTGGACCGATTACTCGCGTCAGAGTATCGGGCATACTGGACGAAACCCGCTGGCACCAGGAGGGCGTCGGACAGCGCGCCCGCGGTGTTCCCCATGTCCAGGCGGGCGCGCGCCCGACCCAACCGGGCCAGTGTCGAGATCTGCGTGTCGGAGCCCCCAAGCGCGACTGTGAACAGGCTGTCGGCTTGCTTGAAGATGGCGGCAGGTTGTAACTCGGGACCACCACTGATAGCCGCCGAGCAAAACCCCTCACCGAGAAAAATGCGCCCGTACCCGGCGTACGCCTGGGCGGTCTGGCTCAAGCGCGCGCGATCGGGCACCTCAGTGTCGGTCCATTTGCTCAGCAGCTCAAGGACGTTGTCCGCCTGCCAGATGGCCGTCGAGATCGGCTGGTAAATTGCGCCGAGTCCGCCGCACCCATTGCTGGCGTACTGCGTACGGGCGGGGGAGACCGAGCGCCGGTCGTAGTCCGACGCCTCCGCCGAGGAGATGTTGACAGCCTTGAACTCGTCCACCACCTGTCCAGTCGTCACAATGTACGACGCGAACGCGCAGTCAAAGTCGCCAACGGCGGACTTGACGAGCAGCTGCGCGTACACCGGATTGTTCAGGTTATCGGCCCGAACACGGCTCGGCGCATCCACGTCGAGCAGACTGCTGCATGCCGCACCCGCAAGGGCGGCTATCATCGCGAATGCCGCGATCGCGCGCCGTTGCGTCTGGCGAGCGAAAGCAGATCTACCGTCGTGCTTCATGACTCCTCCTCGTGTTTTCGCGTCAGGCAATGATCAGAAAATAGCGCTGACCGTGAAGGACACCGACATGGGGTTCGGCGTGAACGTCTGGGACCACTTGTCGAATGTGTTGTTGAGGAAGTAGGTCTCGGGATCGAGTGACGTCCAATCGGTCCACGTCCGCAGGTTGTTGGCGGCGGCGACTAAGCGGAGTGACTTGGAGCCGAGGCGTCGAGCGACGCTCTCTGGCATGCGATAGCCGAGCGTCACCTGGCGCAGCTTGACGAAGCTGGCATCGGCGGCGGCGAAATCGTGCAGGGAACTGGACTGGATCCCCGCCACGAACACCGGATTGTATTCAAGCGGAAGCCAGAAGGCGCGACAATTCTGGAAGAGTTGGCAGCGAACCAGTGTGTCATTCTCGCCATGAAGGAACCCTTGCTTCCAGTCGACGAGGGTACTCAGGGTCAGCCGATTAAAGAAAGTGAACGTATTGGTAATGGCACCAAGGACCTTGGGATCGGTCTGACCCAGAAAGACGTCGGGCGCGTCGGCGCAGGGGAGCGGGGATCCGCTCTTGAACCCACCGGCGCACATCACATCACGGGCCACGCCATTCTGGTCGAGCGTGGCGGATACGATCTTGTGGCCGAAGTATGAACCGGCCGGATAGCCGACCTGATGACGAAGATGGATTCCCGGCGTGTCCAGGCTGCTCGGGAACTTGATGTAGTCGGCGCCGTTGATGTCGGTCCCCGACGCCACCGCGGAGACATCCACTACTTCGTTGCGGTTGCTCGAGATATTGAAGTCGACACTCCATTCGAAGGAACGACGCTGCATCAATCGTGCATCCAGCGCCAGCTCGACCCCGCTGTTCTTGAGCGAGCCCGCGTTTACATACTGGGAGCCGGGGAATCCGTTCGAGGGAGCGAGCGGTTTGAGCAGAATGGCGTCGTCCGTACGCCCGGAGTAGAAGTTGAAGTGGATACCGAAGCGCTCGTCGAACAATCCGGCGTCGAAACCCATTTCGAGTTCTTTCCCTCGCTCGGGCCGGAGAGCGGGGTTTCCGACGAACTGCGGAGACACGCCCCCTTCCCCGCCGCCGATGGTGACCGGCTGGAACGTCCGCAGCGCCGCGAAGGCATCAGGTTGGTGGCCCGAAGCACCATAGGCGGCGCGAACGCGAAGCGTGCTCACGGCGTCCACACTCCAGAACGGCATCTCATTGACGACCCAGCTCACGCTTCCTTTCGGGTACGTGACCCACTTGAAGTCCTGTCCGAACGCGCTGTTGTTGTCCACGCGCAAGGCACCGATGACGAACAGCCGATCCGGCGATATCCGGCGGTGTCCATCGTCTACTCCGTC
>JBDTOH010000663.1:0-3208 GCA_039933355.1 Gemmatimonadota bacterium
TAAGACGGTAAGACGGTAAGACGGTAAGACGGTAAGACGGTAAGACGGTAAGACACGAGGCTGCCCAGAGCGGCCCTTGCTCATTGCCGGATAGAGCGAGCGGGCCTTTGCACGAGTGCGTAGTAACTTGCCGCCTTGCCGCCCTACCGCCCTGCCGTCGTTAAATTGGGTCGGTTACTTCATTCGACCGATCGCGGGACTCGATGCCGGGACGTCCGTACATTTTGGCGGAAGCCACCTGGGAAACGGTGCGGAGCACCAACTACCAAGTGGCCGTGCTTCCTTGGGGTGCCACCGAAGCGCATAACCGTCACCTCCCCTATGGAACCGACACCTACCAGGTCGAAGCCGTAGCGGCCGCTGCCGCGCGGCGAGCGGGCGATGCCGGTGCGCGTGTGATCGTCCTCCCGGCCGTGCCATTCGGCGTCAACACCGGTCAGCTCGAAGTGCCGCTCTGCCTCAATCTCAACCCGAGCACGCAGGCTCGGGTTCTGAGCGACCTGTGCGTGACGCTGGCGCGCCACGGCGTCGGTAAGCTCGTGATCCTCAACGGCCACGGCGGTAACGATTTCCGCCAGATCATCCGCGAGCTCAGCCCATCCGCTGGGCTCCTCCTCTGTCAGGTCAACTGGTATCAATGCGCCGACCCCGCGCGGTTCTTCGAAGAGCCGGGTGACCACGCGGGCGAGCTCGAGACGAGCGTGATGCTCGCCGTGGCCCCGGACCTGGTCCGTCCGCTGAGCGAGGCGGGGCCAGGAAAGGCACGCCAATTCCGGATTCGCGCATTCCGCGAGGGGTGGGCCTGGACTCCACGCCGATGGATCGACGTGACCGACGACACCGGAACCGGAAATCCTCGAGCATCCGCCCGCGAGACGGGCGCCGCCTTCGTCGAGGCGACGGTGGCCCGGCTGGCGGACTTTTTGGTCGAGCTCGCCGCGGCTGATCCGGCGGCGCTCTATGAGTGAGCCGACCCTCCAGCAGCGCCGTTCCAGAGATCCGGGCGAACGGTAGCCGCCCGTGTTCTCGCGCTTCAGGCCCGGACCCCCGGACCCGCTCGATGAACGGGCCGCGACGCTGGCGGCGTCCTGCGAGCTCCGCCTAACGTCGGCCCTCGAGTCGGCCAAGGTCGACCTGCCTGCGTCGAGCCCCGAGACCACCGCGGAATGGCGGAAGCGGTGCACCGTCGCCGCGACGCTCCTCGCGCTGTTCCCGCTCCTCCAGGTGACCCGAGCGGACGTCGAACGGTTCCGCCGGCTCGAAAAGCGGGTCCGGACGGGGCTCCGTGCGGTCGTGCCCGGGGCCGAGGAGCTCACGGCCGAGGCGGAGGGCGCGACGATTCCGCCGACCGGCACCGAGCAGACTCGGACACTGCAGGAAGTGGACGAGACGATGGCCCTTGCCCTGGCCCGGTGGGTGATCCGAGGCAGCGGCAGCTCGAAGCTCGCGGGCTCGTGGGCCGAGGCCAAGACGATGAGCCAGGTGTTGCGGAAGGTCGTGCGGGGCTACTGGAAGTAGCGAGCGAGACAGCGGGGCGGGACATGGCCGGAGTGTTGGCTGCGGGGATCGGCACTCTCGCAGCCAGGGCGGAGAGGCTCGCGTCTTCGCCCCTTGCCCTCCTGCACTTTCCACTACCACTTATATCCATCTATTACGGAACTCTGATATTATGCCGATCTGGCCACTCCAACAGATATCTCTCCCCGACGCCACTGACGCGCTGAACCGCCGCTGGCTTGGCGAGCTCGACGAACAGTTGGGCGCACCAACCGCCGACTGGTACCGGATCGCTCGCGATACGCTGTTCCAGCTCTGGTACCCGGGCCATCGCGACTACGACGGGATGCTCAGCGACCCGAGTACGCCGGTCGGCAGCCGGACGACGCTAGGCGCGCTCGATCCCCGCAACATCACGCTCGAGCCGGAGTACTATGCCGACGTCGATGCCGAGAAGTTTGCCCGGGTGAAGCCGCTCCTTTGGCTCTGGTACGGCTTCGACCGGACTCCGGTCGGTGGCCAGAACGTGGATCTCGGGGTCAACTTCAGGCGGGTGCTCGCGCTGAGGATCTTCAACCGATGCGGAAAGAACTTCAAAGCGTTCCAGAACGTCGAGTTCTCGTACGGGTACAACATGGAAGTAGGTGATGATGTCGTCGTCCACCGCAACGTGCTCCTCGATGATCGGGGGAGGATCACGCTTGGCGACCGGGTGAGCATCTCGGATTTCGCCAACATCTACAGCCACACCCACAGCATCGTCGACCAGAAAGACGTGACCAACGCCCATACCGTACTCGAGAACGACGTTCGGATCACGTATCATGCGACCGTGCTCGCGGGGGTTCGGGTCCACGAGAACGGGATGGTGGGCGCTCACGCCGTGGCCACCAAGGACGTGAAGCCGTATCACGTCAACGTCGGGATCCCGGCGAAATCGATCCGGGTCAAACCGAACGCGCCGACCCATACCTACGTGACCGAGCGAATCGCCCGGCGCGAGCAGGCCACGCCTAACGAACCGGGTCCGTCAACCGACTCGTAGCACGTCCTCGAGCGGGCCTGCGTCTCCGCCGCCCAACAGAGTCACCAGATCCCCGACCGCCCGGCGCTCGCGCGGCCACGCGAACCGAGCCCGGGCCGCCTCGGCCGCAAGCCATTCGGAAAGGTCGTGCTCGTCGCCGAGCTTCGCCTCCCGGTCCGGCGCCACGAACGCGACGAACCCAGGCCCCTGCACCACCCGGTCGAGCTTGTGAAGGTAGAACGATTCGACCCGGCTCAGGTTGTAGAGCCGCTCGGGCACGAACCCGGTCTCTTCGGCAAGCTCCCGTCGTGCCGCGGCGACCGGCGTCTCTCCCGGCTCGATCGTTCCATGAACCGTCTCCCAGGAGCCGGCGGATCTGGCGCCGGGAGCGCGGCGGAGCGTGAGCAGCTCGAGCGCCGCCCCGGCGCCCCGGGCCACATACACATCGACGAACGCGACGCTCAGGGCGAGGCCGGCCGGCGGCGGCCGAGCACGGCCTGAAGCCGGGCGGCGAGGGAGCGGGCCCGGAACGGCTTGGTGAGAAAGTCGTCGGCCCCAAGCTCCAGGACCCGGACCTCGTTGTCTTCATCGCCTTTGGCTGTGAGCACGATGACCGGGAGGTTCCGGGTCGCCTCCCGGGAGCGAAGCTGGCTCAGCACGCTGTAGCCGTCGACGCCCGGCAGGTTG
>JBDTOH010000664.1:0-3204 GCA_039933355.1 Gemmatimonadota bacterium
GCACGATGGTGTCGAACCGCTCGCCGCGGCGCTCGAGCTCGCGCAGCTCGTCGAACACGTTCATCGCCCGCGCCGCGACGTTGGCGATGCCGTTGCGCGCGGCGTTGGCGGTAATCTGCGCGACGGCGTCCTCGGAAATGTCCACCGCGACCACCTCGGTGCAGAGCGGCGCCAGGGCCAGCGCGAAACCACCGTGATAGCTGAAGGCGTCGAGCAGCCGTCCCCGCGCATAGCGTGCCGCCGCGACGCGGTTCTCGCGCTGGTCCAGGAACAGGCCGGTCTTCTGGCCGCCGTACGGATCGACGTCGTAGGTCACGGCGCCTTCGCGCACGTCAATCGTTTCGGGGACGACGCCGTAGACCAGCTCGACCCGCTGCTCCAGCCCCTCGAGCGCGCGCACCCGCGGGTCGTTTCTGGCCAGGATCCCGGCCGGCTGCACCAGCGCGCCAAGCACCTCGGTGATTGGCGCCAGGAGCCGATCGCTGCCCTGGGACAGGGTCTGCAGCACGAGATGGTCGCCGTAGCGGTCGACGATCAGCGACGGAAGCCGGTCGCCTTCACTGTGGACCAGCCGGTAGGCGGTCGCGTCGATGTCGAGCGACGCGCGGTAGGCGATGGCCTCGACGATCCGCTCGCGCCAGGTGTCGATCGTCGGCGCCTCGTCGCGCCGGGTCAGCAGCCGCAAGGCAATTTCCGACCGGTCGCTGTAGAGCGCGTAGCCGAGCGGCCGGCCCCGGCCCGACACGACCTGGACCGTGTCGCCGCCCACGGCATGGACCTCGACCAGATCGCTCCGGTAGATCCACGGGTGGCCGCTGCGGATCCGCTCTTCGCCGCGCTGGCTGATGGTGATTTTCAAGAACCTTGAACCCCTGAACCCTGCCCGCCTCGGCTCGGTGAGCTTTGGCGCGTGCGCGCTACAGCGCGTGCGCGCCGGCGGAAACCTTGACCGGTGAACCCCGTCCGCGGTTCACCGGTATAATCTCACCATATGCGCATCGCGGTTGGCGCCGATCACGCAGGGTTCGCGCTGAAGGCGCACTTCCTGGCGACCCTGACCCGGCTCGGCCACGAGGTGGACGACCACGGCACCGACAGCGAATCGCCGGTCGATTATCCGGCCATCTGCGTGGCCGTCGCGCGCACGGTCGTCGACGGTCGTGCCGACCGCGGGATCGTCATCGGCGGCAGCGGGCAGGGCGAGCAGATCGCCGCCAACAAGGTGGTCGGGGCGCGCGCCGCCCTCTGCAACGATCTCTACACCGCCCGGCTCTCGCGCCAGCACAACGACGCCAACGTCCTCGCGCTCGGCGCCCGCATCGTCGGCATCGGGTTGGCCGACGAGATCCTGGCGCTGTGGCTCGCGACATCATTCGAGGGCGGCCGGCACCAGCGCCGCCTCGAACAGATCGCCGAAGTCGAGCGGCAACAGCACGCCCCGGCGAACGCATCACGCTGACCGGTTCTTACCACCAGGAGCACGACGTTTTATCTATGGCTACGAAGACCGACATCCCGACCCGCTGGCGTACGCTCGCCGACGTGGACCCCGATATCGCCCTGACGATTTCCCAGGAAGTGCATCGCCAGAACAGCGGCCTCGAGCTGATCGCCTCCGAGAACTTCGTCAGCCAGGCGGTGCTCGAAGCGGCCGGCTCGGTGTTGACCAACAAGTACGCCGAAGGCTACCCCGGCAAGCGCTACTACGGCGGGTGTGAGTTCGTGGACGTCGCCGAAGTCCTGGCGATCGCCCGGGCCAAGGAGATCTTCGGCGCCGAGCACGTCAACGTGCAGCCGCACTCCGGCGCGCAGGCGAACATGGCGGTGTATTTCGCGCTGCTCCAGCCTGGCGACACCGTGCTCGGCATGAACCTCGCCCACGGCGGCCACCTCACGCACGGCCACCCGCTCAACTTCTCCGGCAAGCTCTACACCATCGTCCCCTACGGCGTGCGCAAAGACGACGAGCGCATCGACTACGACGAGCTGGAACGCCTGGCCCACGAGCACAAGCCGAAAATGATCATGGTCGGCGCGAGCGCGTATTCCCGCGTCATCGATTTCGCGCGCATCGGCCTCGTCGGCGAGGCGATCGGCGCGCCCGTCGTCACCGACATGGCGCACATCGCCGGGCTCGTCGCCGCGGGCGTCCATCCCAGCCCCGTCCCGCACTCCGACTTCGTCACGACGACGACGCACAAGACGCTGCGGGGTCCGAGAGGCGGCATGGTCCTCTGCAGGTCGCAGTACGCAAAAGACCTCGACCGCACGGTCTTCCCCGGCATCCAGGGCGGCCCGCTGATGCACATCATCGCGGCGAAGGCTGTCTGTTTCAAGGAGGCGATGGAACCGGCGTTCGCCGGCTACCAGAAGCAGATCGTCGCCAACGCGAAGCGGCTCGCGGCGGCGCTCTCGGCGGAGGGCTTCCGGCTGGTGAGCGGCGGCACCGACAACCACCTGATGCTGGTGGACGTGTTCTCGAAGGGCATCACGGGCAAGGCCGCCGAGGCCGCGCTCGGCAAGGCGGGGATCACGGTCAACAAGAACGCGATCCCGTTCGACCAGAATCCCCCGATGGTCGCGCGCGGCATCCGCGTCGGGACCCCCGCGATTACCAGCCGGGGCATGGGCGAGGCGGAGATGGATGCGGTCGGTGCGTTCATCGCGCGGGCGCTCGCGTCGCCGGACGACGACGGCGCACTCGCGCGAGTCAAGGTGGAGGTCGAGGCCCTGTGCCGCAGGTTCCCGCTGTACCCGGAGGCCTGAGGGCGGCCGGACCGGGGAAGTCCGGCCTGCAGACGGCGGTGGACGCGGTCTTCGCGCCCGGGGGGCCGTTGTCGATCGTGCTCGACGGCTTCGAGGCGCGCCCCGCGCAGATCGAAATGGCCGCGGCGGTCGCGGACGTCTTCACGGACGGCGGGATCCTCCTCGCGGAGGCGGGAACCGGCACGGGCAAGACGCTCGCCTACCTCGTGCCCGCAATCCTCAGCCGCGAGCGCGTCCTGATCTCCACGGGCACCAAGAACCTCCAGGAACAGATCTTCTTCAAGGACCTTCCGGTCCTGAGGGACACGCTCGGCATCCCGTTCACCGCCGCCTACATGAAGGGGCGGGGCAACTATCTCTGCCTGCACCGCTTCGAGGCGATGACCCAGAGCCCCGCGATCCGGTCGCGCGACGAGGCGATCGCCATCGAGACGATCC